>NZ_JAFGYW010000019.1:0-92634 GCF_017491595.1 Pseudomonas sp. 51_B | reverse complement strand
AAGGACCGCGACGAAGCCATGGCGCGCATGCGCAATGCCCTGGACGAGATCGTCGTCGACGGCATCAAGACCAACATCCCATTGCACCGTGACCTGGTGCGTGATGAAGGTTTCTGCAAAGGCGGCGTCAATATCCACTACCTCGAGCACAAACTGGCCAACCAGGAGTGATCGCGTTAGCGTGATGAACAAAACCCCGGACCTGTTCCGGGGTTTTTTATGGCCTGGCTTTAGGGGTTTGGCGCCTGTGGGATCGAGCGCCGCCCGCGCGGCGCATCGCGAGCTGCGCTCGCTCCTACGTTTGTTTCGGGCCAATCAATCCTGCGGGATTTGCGCGCGAACGCTTTGGCGCATGGCACGATATCGCGTCGTTCAAACAAGGCGGTCGCGCGCGCCTGTCACAGGCGTCACTGGCCCGAAACAAACGTAGGAGCGAGCGCAGCTCGCGATGCGCCGCGCGGGCGGCGCTCGATCTCACAGGCGCTAAAATGTTGCGGCGAACACCTGCCAGCCCCGACGCTAGCCCTTCATTCGCGGCATTTCGATCCGATGCTCATGCACCCGCCGATATAAAGTCGCCCGCGATATCCCTAACGCCCGTGCCGCTTCCGCTGGCTTCCAGCGGTGACGTATCAAAGCATCGAGCAGCAGTTGCCGCGCCGGGCTCGAAGCGCCCACAACAGCCGCAGGCACGACATCACCCCGCACCTCCTGTGGCAGGCTTTCCAGGCACACCTGCCCACCCTCACTGACGGCACAGGCATAACGCAGCACCTGCCGAAGCTGGCGCAAATTCCCCGGCCAGCGGTACACCAGCAGCGCCTGCAGCGCATCGTCGCCCAGCACCACCTCAACCCCACATGCCTCGGCTTCCTCAGCCAGCAGTTGATGAATCAGACCTAATCGGTCTTCCCGCTCCCTTAGCGGCGGCAACTCGAAACGGGCATTGGCCAGGCGGAAAAACAGGTCTTCACGGAAGCGCCCTTCACTCACCATCGCCGCCAGGTCGCGGTGCGTCGCACAAATCACCTGGATATCCACCTGCTGCCGACGCGCGGCGCCCAACGGCGCAACTTCACCTTCAGCCAACACTCGCAGCAGCCGAGTTTGCAGGTTCAACGGCATGTCACCGATCTCGTCGAGAAACAAAGTCCCGCCATCGGCCTGCTGCAACAGGCCCTGCATCCCTTTGCTCGATGCGCCAGTGAACGCGCCAGCGACATAGCCGAACAACTCACTTTCGATCAGGCTTTCGGGTATGGCCGCGCAGTTCAACGTGACGAACGGCCCATCCCGGCGCTGGCTCTGCTGGTGCAACTGGCGTGCAAACACTTCCTTGCCGGCACCCGTCTCACCCAGCACCAGCACCGCCAGATTGCAGTCCTTGACCCGTGTGGCCAAGCGCAGGTACTGCTCGATGCGTGGGTCCTGCACCTGCTGCAATGATTGCGCTCGGCTTCGCTGCCCAGGTGCGCTGATTCGCCCGTACAGCCCACCCCAACCCGGCAGGCGCTGGGCCGAACCCTCATTGGCGCGGCGCAATTGGTCCATGTCGAACAGCTCGCCGATGTGCTCAGGCATACGTCCATGGCGCGCAAGCAAGCGCTCGCGGGCCAGGCTGTTGATTGCCTGCAACCGGCCATCGGCATCCCAGGCCAGCAGATAATCGGGCTGGCTATCCACATAACCTGGCGTGCCGTGGGCACGCATCACCCAGTGGCCCTGAGCGCTTTGCATGAAGAAAGCGTTTTCGATCTCTCGCGCCGTCTGCTCCACCAACTGCAGGATCAGGTGCTGGCTGCGACGGTCGTCCGGCGATTGCAGGGCCGATACATCCACCACGCCGAGCAACTGGCCTTGCGGGTCGAAAACCGGCGCTGCAGTACAGGTCAGGCCTATGAAGGCAGCACGAAAATGGTCGCGCTTGTGCACCGTGACCGCAGCCTTGCTAGTCAGCACCGCCGCCACGCCACAGGTCCCCTCCTCACCTTCGGACCAGCAGGTGCCCAGGTACAAGCCCGCTTTGCGGCAATCACTTCGGATGGCCGATTCGACCCGGTAATCGATGGTGTGCCCAGAAGCATCTGTCAGCAGTACACAGTAATCGGCGCCACGCACCCGACCATGCAAGCGGGCAACGGCATCGCTGGCAATGCGCAGGAACAGCTCGGCACGTTCTCGGCATTCGTTGAGCAGGCTTTGGGAAAGGATGCGCGGCCCCTGCTGCGACCCAGGATCGAGACGGTACAGCTCCATGGAACGGCGCCACGAGTCGAGGATCAGCGCTGGCACCGGCGCCTGAGGCAGCCGGTCGGCGTTCTTCACTACCCGGCTGACGCAATCGACATGGGCTCGGGAGTTCGCGGCAAGCATGAGGCCTCCGGTTACTGTTTGTTCTTGTCGTTGTGCGCCCATTAAGCGCCTGCCGGCATGGCTGGACAAGCACTGCGTGATTACCGGTTGGCTTGAGACGCAGCGTCTCAGCCCGAGCGCCGGACCCTACCCATGCTGGCACGCAGCGTCTCGGGAAGCGGCCCGCCCCGAGGCCTCTGATAGCCACCGGGGCGCTCTGCAACAGCCATTAGCGCTGCGCCGCACAAAGCTGGCATCTGCCTTGCTCAAGCCTTGGCAAACAAGAACACGAGGTGTGCCATGCCGCAGCCCGCCCCAATCATCGGGATCATTGCCAACCCTGCCTCTGGGCGCGACCTACGTCGCCTGACCAGCAATGCCGGGCTCCATTCCAGCACCGACAAGGCCTCTGCCATCCAGCGCCTGCTGGCAGCCTTCGGCGCCACGGGCGTTGCCACGGTGCTGCTGCCCACCGACATGACCGGGATCGCCGCCGCCGTACTCAAAGCCAGCCAGGGGCCAGTGGCACAGGACCTGCGTTGGCCTGCCCTGCAAGTGCTCGACCTGCCCCTGACCCAGACGGTCAGCGATACCCGGCTGGCCGCCCAGCAAATGGTCACGCGCGGTGCGTCGATGATTGCCGTACTGGGGGGTGACGGTACACACAAGGCTGTCGCCGCCGAGGTTGGCAACACGCCCATGCTGACCTTGTCTACCGGCACCAACAACGCGTTCCCGGAACTGCGCGAAGCCACCAGTGCCGGCCTGGCCGGGGGCCTGGTCGCCTGTGGCCGGGTGCCGGCGAGCATCGGCCTGCGGCGCAACAAACGCCTGATGGTTGATGTGCCACAACAGGGGCTTTGCGAGTGGGCACTGGTCGAAGTGGCGGTTTCCCCACAGCGGTTTGTCGGTGCCCGTGCACTGAGCCGCAGCGAGGACCTGAGTGAAGTGTTCGCCTGCTTCGCCGAACCCCACGCCATTGGCCTGTCTGCCCTGTGCGGGCTGTGGCGCCCCGTCACTCGGCACGCGCCTTATGGCAGTTGGGTGCGCCTTAACCCTGGCGCCGAACATGCACTGCTCGCCCCGCTGGCTCCAGGCTTGCTGCAAGCCTGTGGCATCAGCGCCAGCGGCTCACTCGAACCCGGCGTGCCGCACCGCCTTAGCTTGGCCGCCGGCACCCTGGCCCTGGATGGCGAGCGGGAGATCGAGTTTGCCGAACACGACACCCCAACCATCACCCTCGACCTGCAAGGCCCATTGACCGTCGATGTCGAGGCCGTGCTGGCACACGCCGCCCAGCATCACTTGTTGGCCGTTTCGCGCGGCCATCGGCTGCACCCTGCAACCCTGTGTTGAGACAACCCTGGAGAACAACAAGATGTCCACTCACCTCAGTTCCGCGCAACTGCTGCATGCCTATGAAGTCATGCGCACCATCCGTGCTTTCGAAGAACGCCTGCACGTAGAGTTCGCCACGGGCGAAATTCCCGGTTTCGTCCACTTGTACGCCGGTGAAGAAGCCTCAGCGGCCGGGGTCATGGCACACCTGCGCGACAGCGACTGTATTGCCTCGACCCACCGTGGTCATGGCCATTGCATCGCCAAGGGCGTCGATGTGTACGGCATGATGGCCGAGATCTATGGCAAGAAGACCGGCGTATGCGGCGGCAAGGGCGGCTCGATGCACATTGCCGACCTTGAGAAAGGCATGCTCGGCGCCAATGGCATCGTTGGCGCAGGCGCGCCGCTGGTGGCGGGCGCTGCATTGGCCGCCAAACTCAAAGGCCGCGACGACGTCGCCGTGGCGTTCTTCGGCGACGGCGCCTCCAACGAAGGCGCGGTCTTCGAGGCCATGAACCTGGCTTCGATCATGAACCTGCCGTGCATCTTCGTGGCCGAGAACAATGGGTACGCCGAAGCCACTGCCTCGAACTGGTCCGTGGCCTGCGACCATATCGCCGACCGCGCCGCAGGCTTCGGCATGCCAGGGGTCACCATCGATGGCTTCGACTTCTTCGCAGTGCATGAGGCTGCAGGTGCAGCCATCGAGCGAGCACGTTCAGGCCAAGGCCCGTCGCTGATCGAGGTCAAGCTCAGTCGTTACTACGGCCATTTCGAAGGCGACGCACAAACCTACCGCGCTCCGGACGAGGTGAAGAACCTGCGCGAAAGCCGTGACTGCCTGCTGCAGTTTCGCAGCAGAGTGACCCGCGCCGGCCTATTGCAAGCCGCCGACCTGGACGCCGTGGATGCCCGCGTCCAAGACCAGATAGAAGACGCGGTACGTCGTGCCAAGTCCGACCCCAAGCCACAGCCCGCCGACCTGCTCACCGACGTGTACGTCGCCTACCCCTGAGCCCAGACAACAAGAACAACCGGAGAACCACCATGGCTAGAAAAATCAGCTATCAGCAGGCTATCAACGAAGCCCTGGCCCAGGAAATGCGCCGCGACAATACCGTGTTCATCATCGGCGAAGACGTCGCCGGTGGCGCCGGGGCACCTGGCGAAGATGATGCCTGGGGCGGCGTGCTGGGTGTGACCAAGGGCCTTTACCATCAATTTCCCGGACGGGTACTGGACGCCCCACTGTCGGAAATCGGCTACGTCGGCGCAGCGGTCGGCGCTGCCACTCAGGGCCTGCGCCCGGTGTGCGAACTGATGTTCGTCGACTTCGCCGGCTGCTGCCTGGACCAGATCCTCAACCAGGCGGCGAAGTTTCGCTACATGTTCGGCGGCAAGGCCGTCACACCGCTGGTGATGCGCACCATGTACGGTGCCGGGTTGCGGGCCGCGGCCCAGCACTCGCAGATGCTTACCTCGCTGTGGACTCACATTCCGGGCTTGAAGGTGGTCTGCCCCTCCTCACCCTACGACGCCAAGGGCCTGCTGATCCAAGCGATTCGCGACAACGATCCGGTCATCTTCTGTGAGCACAAACTGCTTTATGGCATGCAAGGCGAGGTGCCGGAGGAGGTGTACACCGTTCCCTTTGGCGAAGCCAACTTCCTGCGCGATGGCGACGACGTGACCCTGGTGACCTATGGCCGCATGGTGCATGTGGCGCTAGAGGCCGCCAACAACCTGGCACGTCAGGGCATCGATTGCGAAGTGCTGGACTTGCGCACCACCAGCCCACTGGACGAGGACAGCATCCTCGAGAGTGTGGAGAAAACCGGCAGGTTGGTCGTGATCGATGAGGCCAACCCGCGCTGTTCCATGGCCACCGACATCAGCGCGCTGGTGGCGCAAAAGGCCTTTGCTGCGCTCAAGGGCCCCATCGAGATGGTCACAGCACCGCACACTCCGGTCCCGTTCTCGGACGCCCTGGAAGACCTGTACATCCCCGACGCGGGGAAAATCGAAGCTGCCGTGCGCAAAGTGATCGAAGCCACAAGGAGTGCCGCATGAGCCAGATCCATACCTTAACCATGCCCAAGTGGGGTCTGTCGATGACCGAAGGCCGAGTCGATGCCTGGCTCAAGCACGAAGGCGACCCAATCGCCAAAGGTGATGAAGTCCTGGACGTTGAGACCGACAAGATCAGCAGCAGCGTCGAAGCCCCTTTCAGTGGCGTGTTGCGCCGCCTTGTCGCCCAGCCGGACGAGACACTGCCGGTGGGCGCATTGCTCGGCGTTGTGGTGGAAGGCGAAGCAGACGAAGCCGAAATCGATGCCGTTGTGCAACGTTTTCAAGCCGATTTCACCGCTCAAAGCAGCGCCGAGCAGGCCCAAGGCCCTGCTCCGCAGAAGGCCGAGGTGGGCGGCCGCCTGCTGCGCTGGTTCGAGCAGGGTGAAGGGGGAACGCCACTGGTACTGGTACATGGGTTTGGCGGCGACCTCAACAACTGGCTCTTCAATCACCCTGCGCTGGCCACTGAACGCCGCGTGATCGCTTTGGACCTGCCCGGCCACGGCGAGTCCGCCAAGACGCTGCAGCGCGGCGATCTGGACGAGCTCAGCGAGGCTGTGCTGGCACTGCTCGAGCACCTGGATATCCAGCGCGCTCACCTAGCTGGGCATTCCATGGGGGGTGCCGTATGTCTGAACCTGGCGCGCTTGCAGCCGCACAGGGTGGCTAGCCTGACCCTGATCGCCAGTGCCGGGTTGGGCGAGGCGATCAACGGCGGCTACTTGAAGGGCTTCGTCGCGGCTGCCAACCGCAATGCACTCAAGCCACAGCTGACGCAATTGTTCGCCGACCCCAGCCTGGTCACCCGGCAGATGCTCGAAGACATGCTCAAGTTCAAGCGCCTGGAAGGGGTCGACACCGCCTTGCAGCAGCTCGCTGCTTCCCTGGCCGACGGCGACCACCAGCGCCTGCAACTGCGCAGCGTTGTGCATCAGCAGCCGACGCTGGTGGTGTGGGGAGCCGCTGACGCGATCATCCCCGCCAGCCATGCCCAGGGCCTGGATGCTCAAACCCTGCTCGTGCCTGCGGTTGGCCACATGGTGCAGATGGAGGCGGCCGAACAGGTCAACGAACAACTCTTGGCCTTTTTGCGCAAGCACTGAGCCCCTTCCCATGAGCCTGGAGACAATCAGCATGAATGACCTCAGCCCTACCCACATGCGCGCAGCCGTCTGGCACGGCCGCCACGACATCCGCGTCGAACAGGTGCCCTTGCCTGGCGACCCGCCGCCCGGCTGGGTGCAGATCAAGGTGGACTGGTGCGGCATCTGCGGCTCCGACCTGCATGAATACGTCGCAGGCCCTGTGTTCATCCCCGTTGAAGCACCACACCCGCTCACCGGCATTCAAGGGCAGTGCATCCTCGGCCACGAGTTCTGTGGCGAAATCGCCAAACTCGGCGATGGCGTCGAGGGCTATGCGGTGGGCGACCCGGTCGCTGCAGATGCTTGTCAGCACTGCGGCACCTGTTACTACTGCACCCATGGCCTGTACAACATCTGCGAACGCCTGGCGTTCACTGGCTTGATGAACAACGGCGCCTTCGCCGAGCGGGTGAATGTGCCTGCCAATCTGCTCTATCGCCTGCCAGAAGGTTTCCCCCGCGAGGCGGGGGCGTTGATCGAGCCACTGGCGGTGGGCATGCACGCGGTGAAAAAGGCCGGCAGCCTGCTGGGCCAGAGCGTCGTGGTCATAGGCGCGGGCACCATTGGCCTATGTACCATCATGTGCGCCAAGGCTGCTGGCGCCGCTCAGGTAATCGCCCTGGAGATGTCCTCGGCACGCAAGGCCAAGGCCAAGGAGGTCGGCGCCAACTGGGTGCTGGACCCAAGCCAGTGCGATGCCCTGGCCGAGATTCGCGCTCTGACAGGTGGGCTTGGTGCGGATGTGAGCTTCGAATGCATCGGCAACAAAAACACCGCCAAGTTGGCCATCGACACCGTTCGCAAAGCCGGCAAGTGTGTGTTGGTAGGCATTTTCGAAGAACCCAGCGAGTTCAACTTCTTCGAACTGGTGTCCACCGAAAAACAGGTAATGGGCGCCTTGGCGTACAACGGCGAATTCGCTGATGTCATCGCCTTCATCGCCGATGGCCGCCTCGACATTCGACCACTGGTGACAGGGCGGATTGGGCTGGAACAGATTGTCGAGCTGGGCTTCGAGGAGCTGGTCAACAACAAAGAGCACAACGTCAAGATCATCGTATCCCCTGGCGGCTAGGGTTTTGCTGCACGCAACAGGCCGTCGGGCGCCAAGGCCCGGCGGCTTTCGTTGCTGTACCACAAAGCCTGTGCACTCGCGTAAACTGCCAGCCTTTACGCAGCCCTGGGCTGCCCCTGTCAGATTTACCAAAGGTGCCCGCCATGCCTTGGCTGCAAGTACGCCTGGCCATCAGCCCGGAACAAGCCGAAACCTACGAAGACGCTCTGCTCGAAGTAGGCGCCGTATCGGTCACGTTCATGGATGCCGAAGACCAGCCGATCTTCGAACCCGACCTCAACACCACCCCGCTGTGGTCGCACACCCATTTGCTGGCCCTGTTCGAAGCAGATGCTGAGCCTGAGGCGGTGTTCGCCCATCTGAAATTGCTCACCGGCGCCGAGCTGCCCGAGCATCAGGCCGAGGTGATCGAGGATCAGGACTGGGAGCGCAGCTGGATGGACGGTTTCCAGCCAATGCGCTTCGGCCAGCGCCTGTGGATCGTGCCAAGCTGGCACGATGCACCGGAGAAAGACGCCGTCAACCTGCTGCTGGACCCGGGCCTTGCCTTCGGCACCGGCACCCACCCGACCACTGCGCTGTGCCTGGAGTGGCTCGACGGCCAGCAACTGCAAGACACCCAGGTGCTGGACTTCGGCTGTGGTTCCGGCATTCTTGCCATCGCTGCCCTGCTGCTGGGGGCTCGCGAAGCGGTCGGTACCGACATCGACGTGCAAGCCATCGAAGCCTCGCGCGACAACGCCCAGCGCAATGGCATCGACGACCACAAGTTCGCGCTTTACCTGCCCGAGCACATGCCGGCCATGCAGGCCGACGTTTTGGTCGCCAACATCCTGGCAGGCCCACTGGTTTCGCTGGCGCCGCAGCTTTCTGGCCTGGTTCGCCCAGGTGGCCTGCTGGCGCTGTCGGGCATTCTCGCCGAACAGGGTGAGGAAGTGGCCGCAGCCTACGCCGCCGATTTCGACCTGGACCCGATCGTCGTGCGCGACGGTTGGGTGCGCATCAGTGGTCGGCGCCGCTAAGCGGGCCTAAAATATTCCTCTGCACAGCTCCCGGATCGCCGCATGACCGACAGTTTCGTCACCCAGTGCCCGCATTGCCAGACCAGCTTTCGCGTCACCCATCACCAGTTGAGCGTGGCTCGCGGCGTCGTCCGCTGCGGCCATTGCCTGCAGGTGTTCAATGCGGCCAAGCAGCTGCTGGAACAACACCGCGCCGCAGCCGGCGCTGCCCCTGTTGAGCCACCGCCTGCGCAGCAGGAGCCGGTCGCTGCAGCCGAGCCAGTGGCCAGCAATGCGCCGTCTGTGCCCGAGAAAGAGGATTGGGCCGCCACTGCCCAGGCGTTGGATGAGCTCGACCTGGACCAGGAGCTCGCTCGCCTGGAGCGCCGCGGCGAACCTGCCGAACCGGGTTTTGACGCCAAGGCCGATGCCCTGCAGGCTCGCCGCGACGAACCGGTTGCCCAAGCCCATGACGACGTACCCTTCGGCACCGCAACGGACGACCACCATGAGCCTGACCAAGCCCATGAGCCCATGCCGATACTGCTGGACGAGCAGCCATTGGAAGCGGAACCGAACGCGCGTTCCGAACCCACCCTGGGTCGCAGCCTGGACCTGGACTTCGATGACCAGGCGCACACCCGACTCAGCATCGAGCCCGAGCCTGTAGAGCGCGTGGGCGAGCCCGACGAGGTGGTACACGCCACGGGCCTCAGTGCCCGTGACGACGACGATAGCGACCCGCTCGAGCCAGTTGCCGGCGAACGCCTGGAGCCTGGTTTAGCCGCCAGGCCCGAACGCCCGGCGCGCAAGGAACCGCTGGTCGAGGTGGTCGATGACCCGCTGCAACTGGGTTGGGAAAAACCACAGCCCAACTGGGGCAAGCGCTTGCTTTGGGGCATGCTCAGCCTGCTGGCCGCCGGCCTGCTGGCATTTCAGTACGTATGGTTCCACTTCGACGAACTGGCCCGCCAGGACCAGTACCGGCCAATCTTCCAGCAACTGTGCCCGACGTTCGGCTGCCAGGTACCGACCCGTGTCGATATCGCCCGCATCAAAAGCAGTAACCTGGTCGTGCGCAGCCACCCGGACTTCAAAGGCGCGCTGATCGTCGATGCGATCATCTACAACCGCGCTCCGTTCGCCCAGCCGTTTCCTTTGCTGGAGTTGCGCTTCGCCGACCTCAACGGCCAGTTGATCGCCAGCCGACGCTTCAAGCCCAGCGAATACCTGTCGGGTGAGCTTGCCGGGCGCGGTGAAATGCCGAGCCAGACACCCATCCATATCGCCCTGGACATTCTCGACCCAGGCCCCAAGGCGGTGAACTACAGCCTCAGCTTCCGCTCCCCGGATTAGCCGACAAGCGGCAATGTTGGCAACCTGCGAGCCGCTATGCGGCCAGGTTGCTGCTGGGGCCTGAGGCTTGCTGCATCAGGCGCCCTGCTACCGGTCGCAGCTGTTCAGAATTTATCCAAATCCTTCTTTATCCGGTCATCGAGAGCGGGTATCATGCCAACCCTTTTTCGAACTCCAATGATTCGGCCCCACAACAGGGAACACCTATGTCGGCGGTACGCATCGGCCCTTACACACTACGCAACAACCTGATCCTCGCGCCCATGGCCGGGGTCACGGACCAGCCTTTCCGAACACTTTGCAAGCGCCTGGGCGCCGGCATGGTGGTGTCGGAGATGGTCAGCAGCGACATGAGCCTGTGGAACAGCCGCAAGTCCAGCCTGCGCCGCATCCACGAAGGTGATCCCGAGCCACGCTCGGTGCAGATCGCCGGCGGTGATGCGCAGATGATGGCAGCGGCCGCCCGGGCCAATGTCCAGGCAGGCGCCCAGATCATCGACATCAACATGGGCTGCCCGGCGAAAAAAGTCTGCAACAAAGCTGCAGGCTCTGCTTTATTGAGAGATGAAGCTCTGGTCGCTGAAATCCTCCACGCCGTAGTCGGCGCGGTGGACGTACCAGTGACCCTGAAAATCCGCACGGGCTGGGACCGGGCGAACAAGAACGGCCTGAACGTGGCGAAGATCGCCGAACAGGCCGGCATTCAGGCGCTGGCGGTGCATGGCCGTACACGCGCTGACCTGTACAAAGGCGATGCCGAGTACGACACCATCGCGGCCATCAAGCAGGCAGTGTCGATCCCGGTTTTCGCCAATGGCGATATCACTTCGCCGGAAAAGGCCCGGGCAGTGCTCGATGCCACCGGCGTCGACGGCTTGCTGATCGGCCGGGCTGCCCAGGGCCGGCCCTGGATCTTTCGCGAGATCGAACATTTTCTTGGGACTGGCCAGCATTTGCCGGCCCCGCAGTTGGACGAAGTGGAACGCATCCTGCTGGAGCACCTGGCCGCGCTGCATGCCTTCTATGGCGATGTGATGGGCGTACGTATCGCCCGTAAGCACGTGGGCTGGTACCTGGCAACACGACCCGGCGGCAAGGAGTTTCGCGCCCGGTTCAACGCTTTGGAAGACACACAAGCGCAGTGCGCCAACGTTCGCGAGTATTTCAGCGAACGTCGACAGAGCCTTGAGACAGAGGACGGACAAGGGGTGGCCGCATGACGATGATGACTGAGACATTAGTGAGTGGAACAACGCCCGTGAGCGACAACGCCAACCTCAAACAGCACCTCAACACGCCGAGCGAAGAGGGCCAGACCCTTCGCGACAGCGTCGAGAAGGCGCTGCACAACTACTTCGCACACCTGGAGGGCGCGACGGTCACCGACGTGTACAACCTGGTGCTCTCCGAAGTCGAGGCGCCCCTGCTCGAAAGCGTGATGAACTACGTGAAGGGCAACCAGACCAAGGCCAGCGAGATGCTCGGGCTCAACCGTGGCACCCTGCGCAAGAAGCTCAAGCAGTACGATTTGTTGTAAGCCAGAATCCCAATCAGAAAAGGCGGCCTCTGCAAAGAGACGCCTTTTTTGCTGACTCCACCGCGTTATTGGAACCCGAAATGACCGACCAGACTACCCGCCTGCCAGTCCGCCGCGCCCTGATCAGCGTCTCCGACAAGACCGGTATCCTCGAATTCGCCCGTGAGCTGCAACAGCTCGGTGTCGAGATCCTGTCCACTGGCGGCACCTACAAGCTGCTCAAGGACAACGGTGTGAACGCGGTGGAAGTGGCCGACTACACTGGCTTCGCCGAAATGATGGATGGCCGGGTCAAGACCCTGCACCCGAAGATCCACGGTGGCATCCTCGGCCGCCGCGGCACTGACGATGCCATCATGAACGAGCACGGCATCAAGCCGATCGACCTGGTTGCAGTGAACCTGTACCCCTTCGAAGCCACCATTTCCAAACCCGGCTGTGACCTGCCGACCGCCATCGAGAACATCGACATCGGCGGCCCGACCATGGTCCGCTCAGCTGCCAAGAACCACAAGGACGTCGCCATCGTGGTCAACGCCAGCGACTATGCCGGCGTTCTGCAGGGCCTGAAGGCCGGTGGTCTGACCTACGCCCAGCGCTTCGACCTGATGCTCAAGGCGTTCGAACACACGGCTGCCTACGACGGCATGATCGCCAACTACATGGGCACCATCGATCAGGCCAAAGAAACCCTGAGCACAGAAGCGCGCAGCGAATTCCCACGCACGTTCAACAGCCAGTTCGTCAAGGCGCAGGAAATGCGCTACGGCGAGAACCCGCACCAGAGCGCGGCGTTCTACGTCGAAGCGAAAAAGGGCGAAGCCAGCATCTCCACCGCCGTGCAGCTGCAAGGCAAGGAACTGTCGTTCAACAACGTGGCCGATACCGACGCTGCACTGGAGTGCGTCAAGAGCTTCGTCAAGCCGGCCTGCGTCATCGTCAAGCACGCCAACCCGTGCGGCGTGGCCGTGGTGCCTGAAAACGAAGGCGGCATCCGCAAGGCCTACGACCTGGCCTATGCCACCGACACCGAGTCGGCGTTCGGCGGCATCATCGCCTTCAACCGCGAACTGGATGGCGAAACCGCTCAGGCCATCGTCGACCGCCAGTTCGTCGAAGTGATCATCGCGCCGAAAATTTCCCAGGCTGCCCGCGACGTGGTCGCGGCCAAGCAGAACGTGCGCCTGCTCGAATGCGGTGAGTGGCCAGCCGAGCGCGCTGCCGGTTGGGACTTCAAGCGCGTCAACGGCGGTTTGCTGGTGCAAAGCCGCGATATCGGCATGATCAACGCCGATGACCTGAAGATCGTCACCAAACGTGCCCCGACCGAGCAAGAGATCCACGACCTGGTGTTCGCCTGGAAAGTGGCCAAGTTCGTCAAGTCCAATGCCATCGTCTATGCCAAGCAGCGCCAGACCATCGGTGTTGGCGCCGGCCAGATGAGCCGCGTCAACTCCGCCCGCATCGCCGCCATCAAGGCCGAGCATGCTGGCTTGCAGGTACAGGGCGCGGTCATGGCCTCGGATGCGTTCTTCCCGTTCCGTGATGGCATCGACAACGCGGCTAAAGTGGGTATCAGCGCCGTTATCCAGCCAGGTGGTTCGATGCGTGACGCCGAGGTGATCGCTGCCGCTGATGAAGCCGGCATCGCCATGGTCTTCACCGGTATGCGCCACTTCCGCCACTGATTTATGGCAATCGGCCGCACTGAAGCAGGCATCTGCTGAGGTAGGGCCGGTTCCGCTGATGCTCATTGCCAGCAGGCATCCGCGCTCATCGGAACCGGCCCCGCCTTGCAGCTCCCGGCTTCAGTGCGACCGCGTACAGTGTGAGGCCTAGCCTCCCGTCCGAAAGAATTCGAGGTTATGACATGAAAGTTTTGATCATCGGCAGCGGCGGCCGTGAGCACGCCCTGGCTTGGAAAGTCGCTCAAGACCCGCGCGTGGAGAAGGTGTTCGTTGCCCCAGGCAACGCCGGCACCGCCACCGAGGCCAAGTGCGAGAACGTCGCCATCGACGTCTGCGCCCTGGAGCAACTGGCAGACTTTGCCGAAAAGAACGTCGACATGACCATCGTCGGCCCTGAAGCGCCTCTGGTGATCGGCGTGGTCGACCTGTTCCGCAGCCGTGGCCTGGACTGCTTCGGCCCAACCAAGGGCGCGGCTCAGCTGGAAGGCTCCAAGGCTTTCACCAAGGATTTCCTGGCCCGTCACAAGATCCCGACCGCCGACTACCAGAACTTCACCGAAATCGAGCCGGCCCTGGCCTACCTGCAGGAAAAAGGCGCACCGATCGTGATCAAGGCCGACGGCCTGGCTGCAGGTAAAGGCGTAATCGTCGCCATGACCTTGGAAGAAGCCGAAGCCGCCGTGCGTGACATGCTGGCCGGCAACGCTTTCGGTGATGCAGGTTCCCGCGTGGTCATCGAAGAGTTCCTCGATGGCGAAGAAGCCAGCTTCATCGTCATGGTCGACGGCCACAACGTGCTGCCCATGGCCACCAGCCAGGACCACAAGCGCGTTGGCGACCAGGATACCGGCCCCAACACCGGCGGCATGGGCGCCTACTCGCCTGCACCGGTGGTCACCGCCGACGTTCACCAGCGCGTGATGGATCAAGTGATCTGGCCGACCGTGCGTGGCATGGCCGAGGAAGGCAACGTGTATACGGGCTTCCTGTATGCCGGCCTGATGATCGACAAGGCGGGCAACCCTAAGGTCATCGAATTCAACTGCCGCTTTGGCGACCCAGAGACTCAGCCGGTCATGCTGCGCCTGGAGTCGAGCCTGGTATTGCTGGTCGAGGCCGCGTTCGCCAAGGCCCTGGACAAGGTCGAGGCCCAGTGGGACCCTCGCCCAAGCCTGGGTGTGGTGCTGGCTGCCGGCGGTTATCCCGGCGACTACGCCAAGGGTGAGGTGATCAACGGCCTGGAAGCTGCGGCCAAGATCGAAGGCAAGGTGTTCCATGCCGGTACCGCCCTCAAAGACGGCCAGGTCGTCACCAATGGCGGGCGTGTGCTCTGCGCAACCGCCATGGGCGCCAGCGTTGCCGATGCCCAGCAGCAGGCCTACCGCCTGGCCAAGGAAGTGAGCTGGAACGCCAGCTTCTATCGTACCGACATCGGCTACCGGGCCATCGCCCGCGAGCGCGGTGAGCACCCGCAGTAAGTTGTACCGGCTTGCCGCAGCACGCTCTAGCACTGTGCGCCTGCGGCATCCGGCTCGTCGGCAGGGCCCTCGCGGGCCTTGCCTTCGGCTTGGCGCGCCGCGCATAGTTAGCATCTGGCACATCGGCTAGGAAGGGATCTCGTAGTGCGTCGGCTTCGGATTGCCACAGCTCTTATCGTCAGCTTGCTGACCTTGCTCTGCGTGCTCCCGGCTGCGGCCGAACAGGGCGCAGGATGGACTGCATTGCTCGATGAACAGGCCAGCCTGCAATTGAGTGATGTGCGCTCCGATCGCTACCGCACCCAATTCAGCCCAACCACCCTCGACGAGCTCGATGCCGCACCGGCCGGCCAGGCCTTGTGGTTGCACTATCGCCTGGAACCTGGCGAGCAGGAGCAACTGCTGCGCATCTTCGCCCCCGATCTGTCCCGCCTGGACCTCTACGCCCTGGACGGCGACCAACTGCTGCGCCAGATGCACCATGGGCGTCAAGCCGGCAATGCCAGCCCTACCCTGCGCGGCAGCGATCACGTATTACCCTTGCCCAACAGCCAGCACGTACTGGACATCTACCTGCGCCTGGTTTCCGAACACCAACTGCGCCCGGCCATCAGCCTGGTGCCGGCCGGTATCGCGGCATCCAACCAGGCCCAGCCGCTGCTGTTCGGCATGCTTTTCGGCGGCCTGGTGATGCTGATCCTGCACAACCTGATCCGCTTCCTGTACACCCGCTCCAGCACCACCCTGTACCTGGCCTTGTACCATGGCTTGATGATGCTCAGCGGCCTGATCCTGCTCAACCTCAGCGGCCCCTGGTGGCACCTGTGGCACAGCGCTCAAACCCCAGCTGCCTACCTGACCCTGGTGCTGGCGGGGCTGGCGGGGCTGTACTTCACCCAGCATTTCTTCAGCCCATGCAACTCGCCACGGCTCAACCGCCTGCTGCACGGCGAAATGCTGGCGGCGGCGGTCAGCGGGCTGATCCTGCTGTTCGTCGACACCCTGCCGCTGAACCTGATGACCTACGCCCTGCTGGCCTTGGGCAGCGTCACCATGCTGCTGGTCAGCAGCTACCAATGGTACAAGGGCTACGCACCGGCTCGGCTATTCTGCATCGCCATGCTGGTGTTCAACGTGGGTGGTTTGGTGCTGCTGCCGGCCTTGCTCGGCTTGACCCGCACCACCACGCCCTGGTTGCTGTGCATCCTCCTGGGCTTGACCGTGGCCAGTGGCCTGCTGCTCAACCTGGCGGTCAGTGAACGCCTACGGCGGATGAACGAAGAACGCTTCAGCGCCAGCCGTGCGCTGGCAGCCAGCGATGCGGAAATCAACGCCAAGGCCGAGTTTCTGGCCAAGATCAGCCATGAAATACGCACCCCCATGAACGGCGTGCTGGGCATGACCGAACTGCTGCTCGGCACACCGTTGTCGGTCAAGCAGCGCGACTATGTGCAGACCATTCACAGCGCCGGCAACGAGCTGCTGACACTGATCAACGAAATCCTCGACATCTCCAAACTCGAATCCCGCCAGATCGAGCTGGATGACGTGCAGTTCGATCTCAATGCCCTGATCGAAGATTGCCTGAACATCTTCCGCGCCAAGGCCGAACAGCAGAACATCGAGCTCATCAGCTTCACTCAGCCCCAGGTGCCTCGGGTAATCAGTGGCGACCCCACGCGTCTGCGTCAGGCGCTTTCGAGCCTGTTGGAAAATGCGCTGAAGAACACCCTCGAGGGGGAGATCCTGCTGGTAGTCGCCCTGGACCAGCGCGGCGAAATCCCGCGCTTGCGCATTGCCGTGCAGGACAGCGGCGAGCCGCTGCCTCCCGCCGAGCGTGAAGCGCTTTTGCAGGCCGAGTTGCACAGCCATCACTTCTTATCCAGCAACAAGCTAGGCGGCCACCTGGGGCTGGTAATCGCCAAGCAACTGATCGGCCTGATGCAGGGCGAATTCGGTATCAAAAGCAGCACCACCACGGGTAATACCCTATGGTTGACCCTGCCGCTCGACCCATCACGCCTTGAGCAACCTCCGGCGGACCTCGACGGCCCGTTGCGCGATGCTCGGGTACTGGTGGTGGACGACAATGACACCTGTCGCAAAGTCCTGGTGCAACAGTGCAGCGCCTGGGGGATGAATGTCAGCGCGGTGGCCTCGGGCAAGGAGGCATTGGCCTTGCTGCGTACCAAAGCGCACCTGCGCGACTATTTCGACGCCGTACTGCTGGACCAGAACATGCCCGGCATGACGGGTATGCAGCTGGCGGCCAAGATCAAGGAAGACCCGAGCCTGAACCACGACATCCTGGTGGTGATGCTCACGGGCATCAGCAATGCGCCCAGCAAGGTCATCGCGCGCAATGCCGGGGTCAAACGGATACTCGCCAAGCCAGTGGCCGGCTACACCCTCAAGACCACCCTGGCCGAAGAATTAGCCCAGCGTGGCCGTGAGCAGGCAGCCCCGCCGCCGCCGGGCACACCCGTCGCGCTGGAGCTGCCGAGCGATTTTCGGATACTGGTGGCCGAAGACAACACTATCTCGACCAAGGTCATCCGCGGCATGCTTAGCAAGCTCAACCTGGAGCCCGATACCGCCAGCAACGGCGAAGAGGCGTTGCAGGCGATGAAGGCACAGCGTTACGACCTGGTACTGATGGACTGCGAAATGCCCGTGTTGGATGGGTTTTCCGCGACCCAACAGTTGCGAGCCTGGGAATCCACCCAGCAACGCCCGCGTACCCCCGTGGTGGCGCTCACCGCGCATATACTGGCAGAGCACAAGGAGCGCGCACGGCTGGCCGGCATGGACGGGCACATGGCCAAGCCTGTAGAGCTGTCGCAATTGCGCGAATTGATCCAGTACTGGGCCCACCAGCGCGAAGCCAAAGCTGACACGGCGCCTACTTCCTAATCCGACTGGTCGCTGTGTGACGGAGCGGCCCTCACCCGCAAGGACCCTCCCATGCTCCACGCGTTGTTCAGTGTCTACCTGAAGATGCTGGTGCTCTATAGCCCGTTCTTCGTCTTGTCGTGCTTCATCAGCCTCACCCGTGGTCACTCCAGCAAAGAGCGCAAGCAACTGGCCTGGAAGGTGGCGTTCGCCGCACTGGTGGCCAGCGTATTGCTCTATCTGTTCGGGCGAGCGATCTTCGGTATTTTCGGCATCACTGCCGATGCCTTTCGCATCGGTGCCGGCAGCGTGCTGTTCATCTCGGCGCTGAGCATGGCCCAGGGCAAACCGGCCGTGCAGGCCGACAACGTGCAGCAGGACGTGACCATCGTGCCGCTGACCATCCCTCTTACCGTAGGCCCGGGCACCATCGGTGCGCTGCTGGTCATGGGCGTCGGCCAACCCCACTGGGACGACAAGCTGCTGGCCATCGTCAGTATCGCGATGGCCAGCTTTACGGTCGGCCTGGTGCTGTACCTCTCCCATGGCATCGAAAGGCTGCTCGGTGACCAGGGCCTGCAGATCGTCAGCCGTTTGATGGGCCTGTTCGTCTGCGCCCTGGCAGCGCAGATCATCTTCACCGGGATCAAGGGCTACCTGGTCGGCTAGCCCCCGGCTTCACGGCGCCTCTGGATACCAACGCGGGGTGTAGACCCATTGGCTGCCGTCTGCGCGGCCGAAGGTACAGGTGGTGGATGAACCGATCAGCACCATGGTACGCATGTCGACCATCTCTGGAGTCAGCTCGGCCAGGGTCACCACCCTGAGCGTCTGCCCTGGCCGGCCGATGTCACGCCCCAGCACCACCGGTGTCTGCCCGCTGCGGTGCCAGCGCACCACCTCCAGGGCCTTGCCCAGCTGATGCGGCCGGGACTTGGAGATGGGGTTGTAGAAGGCCAGCACCAGGTCGGCCTGTGCCGCCAGGTCCAGGCGCTTTTCGATGATCGACCAAGGCTTGAGGTTGTCCGACAGGGACATTACGCAGAAGTCGTGGCCCAGCGGTGCGCCCGCTTGCGCCGCGGTGGCCAGCGAAGCTGAAACCCCCGGCAGGATTTGCAGGTCGACGCGCTGCCAGGCAGGGTCGCTGGAAGCATGCAGCGCCTCGAGCACTGCTGCAGCCATCGCGAACACCCCCGGGTCGCCGGAAGATACCACCACTACCGAACGGCCCTGGGCTGCCAGTTCGAAGGCATGCCGTGCACGCTGCATTTCTTCGCGATTGTCGGTGCAGTGCTGCACTTGATCGTCACGAAACGGCCCGGCCATGCGCACGTAGGTCTCGTAGCCAAGGATGTCCTGGGCTCGGGACAGTTCGGCCTTGACCGCTGGCACCATCAGCTCGGCAGCGCCAGGGCCCAGGCCAATCACCGCCAGGCGACCACGCTTGCGGCCCAGGCGCGCGGGGTCGACCGGCTGCCGCGCCCTGGCGATGACCATGTCAGGCTGTTCGATCAGCTGCGCATCGGGCAATACATCAGCCACCATGCTGGCCAACGTGCCCTGCAGGGGCGCGAAGCGCAGCTCGACGCCGAGTTCAGTAGCGGCCTGGTGCAAAGCAGGTTCGGCCATGGCTTGCTCGGCCACCAGCAGACACGCCAGTGAACGCTCGGCAATCCCGGCCGCACTCAGGGCGCCACGCACGTGCTCGGCCAGCCCAGCCCTGGCAGCTGCCACTGCCACCACCACAGCCCGCGGGTGGATCAGCAACTCGTCGCGGCTGGCCTGGCGGGCCTCACAGCCTACATGGATGGTGCGCCGGGCTGCGTCACTGGTCGGCAGTTGAACATGCGCAAGCCAGGGCGCGTCGCCTTCGATACGCACGCCTTCACCGGCCAGCAGGTCAGAAACGAAGCGCTTGCCTTGCTCGATATCCGCCAAGGTATAGCCCTCAGGAGGGTTGAGCAGGCAGGTGCCAAAGCGCAGTTCGCCACTGGTGGTGATCGCCGCTGTCACACCCAGCGCCTCACCCAACTCGCGCGCCATCACGTTGACCCCGCTCAGGCCGCCCAGCAACGGCACTACCGCGCTGCCGTTCTCGGCCACCGCCAGCACCGGTGGTTCTGCGCCTTTCTCATCCAGCAGGCTGGCCAGGCTGCGGATGACAATGCCAGCGGCGCATAGCGCAATGATTGGTACCGCCTGTTGGTACAACGCTCGCAAGCTGTCGCCGAAGCTGTCGTAGTACTGATCGGCACCCTCGACCCTGCCACGCAGGCCATGAATCGTCGCTTGTGGATAACGCAGTTGGATACGCTGCGCCGTGGCCAGACTGCCCGGCCCAAGAATGACGATGGCCGGTGCCTGCTGCCTGTTCAGCCCTGCCATTTTTCCCCCGGCACGATAATCAGCGAGAAATACGGCGACGACTGCGGGTCGACCTCATCCAACGGCACGATCTTCTGGTTGGCCATGGTCGCCCGTTCCACATACAGCGCGCGCCGGTCCAGGCCCAGTTCGCCGAGCACCTGGCGTACTTTGGGGAAGTTGCGGCCCAGTTTCATGATCACCGCGGCATCGGCATCTGCCAGGCGGCGCTTGAGCTCTTCGGCAGGCAGCACACCGGACAGCACTGACAGGCTCTGGTTGCGATACACCAGCGGTGCGCCCAATACCGAGGCGCCACCGAGCATCGAGCAGACACCTGGCACCACTTCGGCAGCATGCTGCTGGGCAAGGCGGTCGTGCAGGTACATGTAGGAGCCGTAGAAGAACGGGTCGCCCTCGCAGATAACCGCCACATCACGGCCTGCATCCAGGTGTTCGGCCACCTGCACCGCCGCCTCGTCGTAGAAGTCGCTGATCACCTGTTCATAGGACAGCGGCGCCGGCAGCAACTCAGTGGTCACCGGGTACACCAGCGCCAGTAAAGTCTGCTCGGGCTGCAAGTGTGCCTCGATGATGCCGAAGGCATTACCGCGCTTGCCCTTGGCCACGAAGTACGCCACCACCGGCGCTTCGCGCAATAAGCGCAGCGCCTTGACGGTGATCAACTCAGGGTCTCCAGGGCCAACGCCCAGGCCTAGCAAACGTCCGCGCGGCGCCATCATTCCACCTCCGTGGCCAGGGCGTTGACTGCTGCAGCGGCCATGGCGCTGCCCCCCAGGCGGCCCTGCATGATCACGAACGGCACGCCACGGCTGTCGGCGGCCAGCATCGCCTTGGACTCGGCAGCGCCGACGAAACCGACTGGAAAGCCGAGGATCAGGGCAGGCTTGGGAGCGCCAGCATCGATCATCTCGAGCAGGTAGAACAGCGCCGTCGGCGCATTGCCGATCACCACGACACTTCCTTCCAGGTACGGGCGCCACAGCTCCAGGGCCACCGCCGAACGCGTGTTGCCGGCGTCTTTGGCCAGCGCTGGCACGCTGGGGTCGCGCAGGGTGCAAATCACTGGGTTGTTGGCGGGCAGGCGTGCGCGGGTGATGCCCTCGGCCACCATGTGCGCATCGCAGAGGATCGGTGCGCCGTTGGCCAGCGCTTCACGCCCGGCGCGACCGGCGCCCTCAGAGAACTGCAGACCATCGATGGCATCGACCATGCCGCAGGCATGGATCACGCGCACGGCGAGCTTTTCCAGGTCTGCGGGAATCCGCTCGAGCCGTGCTTCCTCACGGATGATCCGGAAGGAGTTGCGATAGATCTCCTGACCATCGCGGATGTAGTCAATCATCAAGGTGCTCCGTCGGCAGGGCGAGCATGGCGCCTGCTTCATTCAAGGTAAGGTCGGTGGCGCGCAGGGCACCCAGGCCCGGCAGGTGCGCGTCACGCAGATACAGGTCATAACGGCCCGGTGAGCGGGCCAGCAACGTGGCCGGTGCAACGTGGGCCAAGGCGCAAGAGCGCGGGCAACCGGACAGGTGCACACTGCCCGGCGCGCCACTGCCGATCAGGGCCGCCAACTGCGCGGCATCGGCTTTGGTGTCAGCCTGGCCCTTGGCACAGCCACGGCTGCCGGTGCAGGCGACCATACGCACCAGGGGCTGGGTGGGGCTGCACAGCAGGCCCAGCGCCGCCAGTTCATCCATGGCTTGGTCAAGCCCGGCAGGGTCGATGTTGGTAAGCATGAGGCTTTGCCAAGGGGTCAGGCGCAGGCTGCCGTCCCCCCATCGGCGAGCCACAGCGCCAGCACCTCGCAGCATGGCAACCGATAGCCGGCCCAACGGCGGTGCCGCGCCCAAGGCCATACCATGCTGCTGCCGCACGGCCCCCAGCCATGGGCTTGAGACGTTCTCACGCTGCCACTCAAGCACCGGGGCATCGCGGCGCACCGGCAGCGCCAGGCCATCGATGAAGGCATCCACCGGGCAAGTTTGCAGTAACTGGCGCATACGCGATTGCTCGGGGCTGGCCAATTCGAGGAAGCGCTCAAGCACGGCGCGCACCAGCGCCAGCCCCTGTTCCACCGGCACCGCACCCACTAAGTGGCCATCAGCCGGGCAACTGGCCAGGCCAAATGCCAACCAGCCGCGCTGCTCCAGGTGCATTGACGACAGCCATAGATCATGGGGGTGCTCCAGCATCGCCACACCTTCACCACCGTCCAGTTGTAGGGCGAACTTGGCAGACAACTGGTGCAAGCGCGGCGTACCCTGTAGCAGGTCGAGGATTTGCCCGGCCAACGGGCGCACATCCATCAACATCGCCGGATCAAGCCCTGCCAAGGGGCTGAGCATCAGGTTGCGCACATCATCGCCGGCCGCCTCCCGTGGCCCGAGGCCCGCCGCCAGCAGACTTTCGATCAGCCCGGCATGGTCGCTGCCTATGCCGCGGATCTGCAGGTTGGCACGGTTGGTCGCCTCGATCACCCCGCCCGCGAAGCGCTCGGCTGCCAGCGCAACCGCCTCGGCCTGATCGGCCAGCAACAGGCCCCCGGGCAGCTTGATTCGGCAGATGCCGCCGTCACGGGCGCTGACGATGCGCCACAACCCCGGGCAGGCCGAGGGACGTAGTGATGCTGGAGGGGTGTTGGCTGGCGTCAATGGGGCGTCCGGCAATCGCTGAAAATGCGCTTGAGTGTAGAAGGCGCGGTATTATGCCTGCTTTGTCCGGCGGCATGAAAAGCCGGTGGTCGAGCTTCAACTGCGATCGAGCAGAAAATCAGGACCGCACCGCCTTATTCGCGGGTTAACACGTTTGCACCTGCAGAGGCGGGTTCACCCACAGCGAGGCACGCAGCGGCCCCAAAAAATGGCGGAATGAGACACATGACCCCCTGGCTGACAGTAGTAGGTATCGGCGAAGACGGCTTCAGCGGCCTGGGCAAACAAGCCCGGCGCGCCCTGCTGGGCGCCTCGCGGATCATCGGCAGCCCACGCCAGCTGGCCCTCCTGCCGCGCTGCATCAGCGCACAACGGCAGGACTGGCCCACACCCTTCTCTCTGGCCCCAGTGCTGGCCCTACGCGGTGAGCCAGTTTGCGTGCTGGCCAGCGGCGACCCGATGTTCTTCGGCGTTGGCGCCAGCCTGGCGCGGCAGGTGCCGGCTGCGCAGATGCAGGTGCTGTCCATGCCCTCTTCCTGTGCGCTGGCCGCAGCGCGCCTGGGCTGGCCATTGCAGGACGTTCAGGTGGTGTCGGTGGTGGCACGCCCCCTGGCAGCGCTCAATGCCCACCTGCACAGCGGCCAGCGTCTGTTGGTATTGAGCAATGATGGCAGCAGCCCAGCGGCCATCGCCGCGCAGTTGCGTGAGCGCGGTTTCGGGCCTAGCCGCCTGCACGTGCTGGAGCACTTGGGTGGCGAGGCCGAGCGCCACCTGCACGGCACCGCCGATGACTGGCCGGGCAGCGAAGTGGCCGCGCTCAACCTGGTAGCCATCGAATGCCTGGCCAGCCCCGCTGCCATGCGCCTGCCCCGTGTGGCCGGGCTGGCGGACAGTGCCTTTCGCCACGATGGCCAACTGACCAAGCGTGACGTACGCGCCATCACCTTGGCACGCCTGGGGCCACAGCCGGGCGAGCTGCTGTGGGACGTCGGCGCCGGCTGCGGTTCGATCGGCATCGAATGGATGCGTGCCCACCCAGCCTGCAGGGCCCTGGCCATCGAAGCCGATGAGGGCCGCCAGGGCTTCATTGAATACAACCGTGATGCGTTGGGGGTGCCTGGGTTGCAATTGGTCCGTGGTAAGGCCCCCGAAGCCCTTGCCGAGCTGGAACGCCCGGATGCCATCTTCATTGGCGGCGGCGTCACCCGCGACGGCGTACTGGCGTTGTGCTGGGAACGCCTGCGCCCTGGCGGGCGGCTGGTGGCCAATGCGGTCACCCTGCAAAGCGAATTGGCCTTGGCGCATTTTCGTGAACGGCACGGCGGTGAGCTGACCCGTATCCACATCGCCCAGGCGCAACCGTTGGGCAACTTCGACACCTGGCGCCAGGCTTTACCTATCACCTTGCTCGACGTGGTGAAGCCCCTCGATGCGTGAAGAAACCCGCGAACAGCCCGCCCCGTTGCGCAGCGGCCTGACCACCGGCAGCTGCGCCACTGCCACCAGCCTGGCGGCGGCCAGGCTGCTGCTGACCGGGCAAAGCCACGATGCAGTCAGCATCACGTTGCCCAAGGGCAAGGTGGTACAGATGCGCTTGGAGTTCTGCCGGCTGCTAGGGGAGCGCGCCGAAGCGGGTACGCTAAAGGATGCCGGCGATGACCCTGACGTCACCCACGGCGCCCTGCTCTACAGCCAGATCCGTTTGCAGACGCAACCTGGCATACGCTTCATGGCCGGAGAAGGCGTCGGGACCGTCACCCGCCCAGGCCTGGTGCTAGCGGTGGGTGAGCCTGCCATCAACCCTGTGCCGCGGCGGATGATCAGCGAGCACTTGCAGCAGTTGGCCGAGGAGTGCGGCTACCAGGGCGGTTTCGAGGTTACCGTCAACGTACAAGGGGGCGAGGCACTGGCGCTCAAGACCATGAACCCGCGCCTGGGCATTCTTGGCGGCCTGTCGATTCTGGGTACCAGCGGCATCGTCCGGCCGTTCTCCTGCTCGGCGTATATCGCCTCCATCCACCAAGGCATCGATGTCGCCCATACCAACGGCTACACCCATATCGCTGCCTGCACCGGCAATGCCAGTGAAGACACCATGCGCCGAATCTACCAACTGCCCGAAATCGCCTTGATCGAGATGGGCGACTTCGTCGGCGCCGTGCTCAAACACTTACGCAAAGTACCCGTGCCACGCCTCACCCTGTGTGGAGGCTTTGGCAAAATCAGCAAGCTGGCGGCAGGCCACATGGACCTGCACAGCCGTCATTCGAGCATCGACCTGCCGCAGCTGGCCGGCTGGGCTGCAGACATCGGCGCCGACGCAGAGCTGCAGGCAGCCATCATTGCGGCCAACACCAGCCAGCAAGCCTTGGCCCTGGCACACACCGCCGGCATTGCCCTGGGCGATGCGGTGTGCGATCACGCGCTGACCTTCGCTCGCAGCGTGGTGCCGGCACAGGTGCAAGTGGAAGTGTTCGCCATCGATCGCCAGGGCGGCGTGGTCGGCAAGGCTGGTGTGCAATGAGCCAGCGCATCCTACTGCTCGGCGGCGTCACAGAAGCGTTGGCCATCGCCCGCCAGCTCGGCCCCGAGCACATCTATAGCTTGGCCGGTGTCGGGCGTGTGCCCCAGGACCTTACGTGCCAGGTAAGGGTTGGTGGCTATGGTGGCGCACAAGGCCTGGCCACTTACCTGCGTGAAGCGGGTATCACCTTGTTGATCGATGCCACGCACCCTTATGCCGCGCAGATCAGCCATAACGCGGCCAGCGCCGCGCAAGCCGTTGGCATCACGTGCTGGGCCCTGCGCCGCCCGGCCTGGCAGGCACAGCCAGGGGACGACTGGCGCGAGGTGGATGACTGGGCCGGGCTGATCGAGGCGCTCAAGCCGTTTCGGCGGCCACTGTTCACCCTCGGGCGCGAGCCGCTGCAGCATCTTGAGGAGATTCCGCCGGAGCAGTTCTGGACTCTGCGGGCGCTGGAAGCCTGCCCTGGCAATGAGCGCTGCGAAGTGATCGGCGCGCGCGGGCCGTTTCAGATCGAAGACGAGCGGGCACTGTTCCAAAGGCGGCGCATCGATGTGCTGGTGAGCAAGAACAGCGGCAGCGTGGCGACCGAGCCGAAGCTTGAGGTGGCCAGGGAGCATGGAGTGCCAGTGCTGATCCTGAAACGCCCCTCGTTAGCAAAGGTAGACCTTGAGTTCACCCATGCGAGCCTGCTGCAGGCCAAGATCAAAGAGATGCTTGAAATGCCAGGAGAGCGTATATCCCTTTGACATATACGCTCTGCGTTTTAACTTCAGTCACAGTTCGCTGCTTCCAAGGAGGCCCATCATGGAGCAAGGTGCAGTCTTCAAAAGTAACCGCAGCCAGAACTGATATACGGCGCAGAGAAGTCAACCCAACCAGAGCACAACCTTTCGATAATGGAAGGCTTCGCAGCCCGCCTGGAAGTGCTCGATTACGACAGCCAAGCCGCGGAGCACAGCGGGCAATTACGTGCAGAACTGGCGCGGGCTGGTACACCGATCGGTCCATTCGACCAACTGGTAGCGGGGCATGCCCGCGCTCGGGGGTTGGTGCTCGTAACCAACAACGTGCGTGAATTTCAACGCGTTCCTGGTTTGCGTAATGAAGACTGGCTGGTGAGTCCTACAGGCCAGGCCTAACGCAGCGAAATTTCCTACTGATCACGCCCTAATCGACAACAATACAATCAAGAACCTTCGGGTGGCCATTCGCCCACTGAGCGTTTTAGACTCTGTCCTCCTCTATGGAAGGCGCCCCTCATATGGAAATGCAATGGTGGATCTGGCTGGTCTTCGGCATCGGCCTGATCCTGCTCGAACTGGTCCTGCCCACGTTCTTCATCCTCTGGTTCGGCATCGGCGCGGTGCTGGTATCGCTCATCGCCCTGGCCGCTCCAGGCTTGCAGCTGGACATGCAAGGGTTGCTGTGGGTGCTGCTCTCCTCGGTCACCACGTACCTCTGGTTCAAACTGTTCAAGCGCAAGCAACCGGACGTGCGCTGGACTGCCGACAGCGTGATCGGTGAAGTCGGGCTGCTGACCGGCAGTGTCTCCCCTTTCCAGAAAGGCCGCGTGCGTTTCCAGAAGCCACTGCTGGGCAACGAGGAATGGACCTGCGTCGCCGACAGCGACATCGCAGCCGGCGAGCGTGTACGGCTCGTCGCCATCGAAGGCAACATTGCCCGGGTGATCCGGGCCTGAATTGGCAAACAACAGGAAGTTTTCATCATGACCAGTCTCATCGTCGTCGGCGCCCTCGCCGTGTTCGTCCTGATCACCGTGTTCAAAGGGGTGCGGATCGTCCCCCAGGGCGAGGAATGGATCGTCGAACGCCTTGGCCGCTACCACAACACCCTCAAGCCTGGGCTGAACATCGTCATCCCGTACATGGACGTCGTCGCCTATCGTCTGCCGACCAAGGACATCATCCTCGACGTGCAGGAGCAGGAAATCATCACCCGTGACAATGCAGTCATCGTCGCCAACGCCCTGTGTTTCGCCAAGGTGGTCGACCCGCAGAAAGCCTCCTATGGCGTGCAGGACTTCTCGTTCGCCGTCACCAGCCTGACCATGACTTCGCTGCGCGCGATCGTCGGTGCGATGGACCTGGACGAAGCGCTCTCCAGCCGTGAGCAGATCAAGGCCCGGTTGCGTGAAGCGATGTCCGAGCAGACCGAAGACTGGGGTGTGACCGTGCGCTCGGTGGAAATTCAAGACATCAAACCGTCCCAGAACATGCAGTTGGCCATGGAGCGCCAGGCCGCCGCCGAGCGTGAGCGTAAGGCCGACGTGACCCGGGCTGAGGGTGCCAAACAGGCGGCGATCCTTGAGGCCGAGGCGCGGCTGCAGTCGGCCAAACTGGATGCCGAAGCGCAGATCAACCTGGCAGAAGCCTCGGCCCGTGCGATCTCGCTGGTCAAGGAAGCGGTAGGCAACGAAACCGTACCGGCCATGTACCTGCTTGGCGAGCGCTATGTTGGGGCCATGGAGAACCTGGCCAGCAGCAACAATGCGAAGCTGGTGGTATTGCCAGCGGATTTGCAAGAGACGGTGCGGGGCTTGATGGGCCGCACCAAGGCCTGAGCCAGGCGGGGGCGGCTTTGCAGCCCCCGGCTGCGTCACTTCACCGCACCCCGGCTTTTTTACCTATACTGCGCCGTACAATAGCCGCCACGATTCCTGACCGGATCTCTCCATGCCCCCACGTCGGCACATTGCCTGGATCGCCTGCCTTGCAGTGCTGTTCAACCTGCTGGCCATGCCGTTGTCTGCTGCTGCGCCCAAGGGCCCGGCAGAGCAACTGCTGTGGGGGGCTTTCTGTTCCAGCATGGCCGGCAAGGCCAAGGTCGATGTCCAGGCCCTGGCCAAGATCGACCTCGGTAGCCAAGGCGATCAGCACTCCAACATGCAGCACTGCTGGTGCTGCTCAGGCACCGCCCCGCTGTTGGCCCTGCCGGGTTATCCGCCACAACTGCACAACCCGCCCAGTTCGCTGAGCAGGCTTGCGCCGACACTGCGCGACTACCGGCCCACGCCCCGCCAGCTCTGGCCTGCACTCAATCCCCGTGCCTCTCCCCTGGTCTGAGTTCATCATGCTGTGTGCCTGAACCTGAACAGATCGGAGAACCACCATGCTCAAGCAAGCTCTCGTACTGGCTGCCCTGCTGCTGCCGGGCGTCTACGCCAATGCCCATGAATACACCGTTGGCGACCTGCACATCGCTCACCCCTGGTCGCTGCAACTGCCGCCGAACGCGCCCAACGTCGCCGCCTACTTTGTCGTGCACAACAACGGCAAAGCCGATGACCGCTTGCTGAGCGTCGACAGCCCGATCAGCGATGACGCGCAACTGCACGAACATGCCATGAGCGCCAGCGGCGCCATGAAGATGCAACAGGTCAGCAGCGTGGTGGTGCCCGCCGGCAAGGATCTGGTCTTCGCCCCAAGCGCCTACCACGTGATGCTCATGCAGCCCAAGGACCGCAGCCTGCTCAGCGACGGCAAGCGCTTCCCGCTGACCCTGCACTTCCAGAAGGCTGGCGACATTACCGTGGAGGTAGCCGTACAGAAGCAGGCGCCAGCGGTCCAGGCCCACGAACACACGCACTGACACCCGCTCACAGGCACTGACCCACATGAGCCTGCAGCGTAACAGCCGCAGCCGTACCACCCGCCCTGCTAGCAGGCGCGTCGGTGGCGGCTGGCTGAGCCTGTTCGCCATGTGGATGATTTTCATCGGCCCGCTTATTTCCCAGGCGATGCCGATGGACCACCACGCCGGCATGAGCATGCCGATGGACATGGCCATGCCTGCGGCCCACGCCCATGGCAGCGACGGCCATCACGGCCACGGCAACGATGGCCAGTTGCATGTGACGTGGGAGAAGTGCGGCTATTGCAGCCTGCTGTTCAACTGCCCCGCCCTGCCGCAGGCCCTCAGCCCACTGGGCGTGGCCAGCGCAGTCCCTGCCACGCATACCCTGACTACCACGCGTTTGGGGCATGCCCGGCAGGCGGTTTTCCCCGGTGCACGTAGCCGCGCGCCACCCCTTTCGATCAGCGTCTGAATCCATTGCTATCGCGCGGAGCCACAAGGCTTCGGGCCCCCTCATGACTGATCGACTGGAATCACTATGTCTGGCTGCACCCGTGTCTTTCCACCCGCCCTGCGCGGTACCTTCGCCGCGTTATGCGGCTCGCTGCTTGCCCCCATGGCCCTGGCCAGCGACCTTGGCCCCGAGGCCAACGAAGCCGAGCTGAGCCCTACGGTGATCACTGCCATCGCGCCAAGCTCGCCACTGACCGTGGTCACCAACCCCAAAGATCCGCGCCAGCCGGTGCCGGCCAGCGATGGCGCCGATTACCTGAAAACCATCCCAGGCTTTTCAGCGATCCGCGCCGGTGGCACCAATGGCGACCCGGTACTGCGTGGCATGTTCGGCTCACGCCTGAACATTCTCACCAACGGCGGTGTAATGCTCGGCGCCTGCCCCAACCGTATGGATGCCCCCACCTCCTACATCGCCCCGGAAACCTACAACCGCCTGACTGTGATCAAAGGCCCGCAAAGCGTGATCTGGGGGCCGGGGGGCTCGGCCGGCACGGTGCTCTTCGAGCGTGAGCCGGAGAAGTTCGGCACCCTTGGCAGCCGGGTCAATGCCAGCTTGCTGGCCGGGTCCAATGGCCGCTTCGACAAGGTGCTCGACGCTGCCGCCGGCAATAGCCAGGGCTACGCACGCTTGATTGGCAACCAGTCGCGCTCGGACGATTACCAAGACGGCAATGGCGACACCGTGCCGTCGCGCTGGGAAAAGTGGAACGGCGACGTCACCCTGGGCTGGACGCCCGACCAGGACACCTTGCTCGAACTCACCGCCGGTAAGGGTGACGGCGAGGCGCGTTATGCCGGGCGGGGTATGGACGGCGCGCAATTCAAGCGCGAAAGCCTGGGCCTGCGCTTTGAGAAGTCCAACATCGGCGAGGTGCTCGACAAGGTCGAGGCGCAGGTCTACTACAACTACGCCGACCATGTGATGGACAACTACAGCCTGCGTACCCCCTCAGGTACCGGCATGATGGCAGGCCCCATGGCCGCTGCAGTGGATCGCCGCACCTTGGGCGCACGTATCAAGGCCACCTGGCGCTGGGCTGACGTGCAGCTGATCAGCGGCATCGACGCGCAGACCAATGAGCACCGTGCGCGCAGCGCCATGGGTGTCGACACCTACAGGAGCGAGCCATGGACCAAGGACGCCGACTTCCACAATTACGGTGCCTTTGCCGAGCTGACCTGGTACGCCACCGGTGACGATCGGCTGATCACCGGCGCCCGCCTGGACCGTGCCACGGCGCGGGACTTTCGTGACGACAGCGCCACCAACGGCAACACCCGTGCCGATACCTTGCCCAGTGGCTTCGTGCGCTATGAGCATGACCTGGCAGCCCTGGCGGCGACCACGTACATTGGCCTGGGCCACGCCCAGCGCTTCCCCGACTACTGGGAGCTGTTCTCTCCCGATCAAGGCCCGGCAGGCGCGGTCAATGCCTTCGACAGCATCAAGCCAGAGAAGACCACCCAGCTCGACTTCGGTATCCAGTACCGCGGCGAGCGCCTGGAAGCCTGGGCATCGGGCTACGTCGGCCAGATTCGTGACTACATCCTGTTCGACTACCGCAGCGCGATGATGGGCATGAGCAGCACCCAGGCGCAGAATGTCGACGCCCGCATCATGGGCGGCGAGCTGGGCGCGGCCTACAAACTCAGTGATCGCTGGAAGGCCGATGCCACTGTGGCCTATGCCTGGGGCAAGAACAGCAGCGACGGCAAGGCATTGCCGCAAATGCCGCCGCTGGAAAGTCGCCTGGGGCTGACCTACAGCCGCGACAGCTGGAGCGCCGGTGCCTTGTGGCGCCTGGCGGCGGCGCAGAACCGCATCGCCCAGAACCAGGGCAACGTGGTAGGCAAGGACTACGACAAAAGCGCAGGCTTCGGCGTGTTCTCGCTCAACGGCGCCTACAAGGTCAATCACAACCTCAAGCTCAGCGCGGGGGTCGACAATCTGTTCGATAAAACCTACGCCGAGCATCTGAACCTGGCCGGGAATGCCGGGTTTGGCTACCCGGCCAGTGACCCACAGCCGGTCAACGAGCCGGGCAGGACCTTCTGGACCAAGGTCGATTTCAGCTTCTGACAACAACGACGGGCGCAGCATTGGTTGCGCCCACATGCTGGTCAAACAGGAGGTTCCCATGAGAGGAACGCGCATCTCTTTCTACAACCTGGCCTGGCGATGGCATTTCTATGCAGGGCTGTTCGTGGCCCCCTTCATGATCCTGCTGGCGATCACCGGGATCATCTACCTGTTCAAGCCGCAGCTGGACCCGCTGATGTACCGTGACCTGATGGTGGTCGAACAGGGCCACCACCAACAAAGCGCCGACGCTTTGCTTGCCGAAGTCCGCCAAGCCTACCCCAATGGCCATGTCGGCCAGTACCTGCCGCCGATCGATGCCAAGCGCAGCGCTCAGTTCGTGGTACACGATGCAGGCCGAGAGCTGAACGTGTTCATCGACCCCTACAGCGGCAAGCTCCTGGGCGAACAGGACGCCAAGCAGAACCTGCAAGCCATCGCCCGCGCCCTGCACGGCGAGCTGATGGTCGGTACGGTCGGTGACCGCCTGGTGGAGCTGGCCGCTGGCTGGGGCATCGTGCTGGTGGTGTCGGGGCTGTACTTGTGGTGGCCCCGCGGGCGCAGTGGCGCAGGCGTGCTATGGCCACGCCTGGCTGCCAAGGGCCGTCTGTTCTGGCGTGACCTGCATGCGGTCACGGGGTTCTGGGGCTCCGCCCTGTTGTTGCTGATGCTGATCAGCGGCATGACCTGGACCGGCCTGTGGGGCAAACAGTACGCCGACCTGTGGAATCGCTTCCCGGCAGCCATGTGGAATGACGTGCCCAAATCCGACCAACAGGCCCGCGAGCTGAACAGCGCGCACCGCCAGACCGTGCCGTGGGCGATGGAAAACACGCCGATGCCGCAGTCCGGCGCCCATGCCGAACATGCCGGGCATCACATGATGGACAGTGCACCGGCTGCACCCCAGGTGAGCCTGCAGCAAGTGCAGGACATCGCCACGGCACGCCAGGTAACGCCGGGCTACAGCATCACCGCGCCGACCACGGCGCAGGGGGTGTATACGATCGCCGTATTCGCCGACGACCCGCGCAACGACGCCACCCTGCATGTGGACCAGTACACCGGCAAGGTTTTGGCCGATGTGCGCTGGCACGACTATAGCCCGGTAGCCCGAGCTACCGAACTGGGCGTGATGCTGCACGAAGGCAAGATGTTCGGGCCGCTGAACCAGGTCATCATCCTGCTGGTTTGCCTGATGATCCTGCTGGGCTCGGTGAGCGGATTGGTGATGTGGTGGAAGCGCCGGCCACAGGGTGGGCTGGGCGTACCGCCGCTGCGCCATGACCTGCCGCGCTGGAAAGCGGCGGTGGGGGTAATGCTGGTGCTGGGGGTGATGTTCCCCCTGGTGGGCGTGTCAATGATGGTGATGTGGGTGTTGGACAGCCTGGCGGTGAAGCGCCGCCGAGCGCTGGTCAGCGCCTGAGGCAGTCCGGCCTGTTCGTGGGTTCACCCGCGAACAGGCCAGTACAGCAGGCATGCCTGCTACGCAAAAGTCGAGTCGATCTGTCGCGCACCAATCTGGCACGAGCGTGTTAGCCTAGCCGGCTACCTCTGACAAGAAGACTGTCCTTCCAAGGGAATGCCGCTTGATGACGCAAACCTCACCAACCACGCCAGATGACCAGCATCTGCAGCGCAACCTGACCAATCGACACATTCAACTGATCGCCATCGGCGGCGCCATCGGTACTGGCCTGTTCATGGGTTCGGGCAAGACCATCAGCCTGGCCGGGCCGTCGATCATTTTCGTCTACATGATCATCGGCTTCATGCTGTTCTTCGTCATGCGCGCCATGGGCGAACTGCTGCTGTCGAACCTCAACTACAAATCGTTCATCGACTTCTCCGCCGACCTGCTCGGCCCATGGGCCGGCTATTTCACCGGCTGGACCTATTGGTTCTGCTGGGTGGTGACCGGCATCGCCGACGTGGTGGCCATCGCCGCCTACACGCAATTCTGGTTCCCCGACCTGCCGCAGTGGATACCGGCGCTGACCTGCGTCGGCGTGCTGCTGTCGCTGAACCTGGTGACGGTGAAAATGTTTGGCGAACTGGAGTTCTGGTTCGCCCTGATCAAGATCGTCGCCATTCTCGGCCTTGTGGCTACCGGCCTGTACATGGTCATTACCGGGTTCACTTCGCCAAGCGGGCGCACAGCACAACTGGCCAACCTGTGGAACGACGGCGGCATGTTCCCCAATGGCCTGATGGGCTTCTTCGCAGGCTTCCAGATCGCCGTGTTCGCCTTCGTCGGCATCGAATTGGTAGGCACCACGGCTGCTGAAGCGAAGAACCCTGAGCGCACCCTGCCACGGGCGATCAACTCGATCCCGGTGCGAATCATCGTGTTCTACGTGCTGGCACTGGTCGCGATCATGGCGGTAACCCCATGGCGCGACGTGGTGCCGGGCAAGAGCCCGTTCGTGGAGCTGTTCGTATTGGCCGGCCTGCCCGCGGCGGCGAGCATCATCAATTTCGTGGTACTGACCTCGGCCGCCTCCTCGGCCAACAGCGGCGTGTTCTCCACCAGCCGCATGCTCTACGGTTTGTCCCAGGAAGGCGATGCGCCAAAGGCATTCGAGAAACTTTCAAGCCGCTCGGTGCCAGCTAACGGCCTTTACTTCTCCTGCATCTGCCTGTTGCTGGGCGCGGTGCTGATCTACCTGGTGCCGAATGTGATCGAGGCGTTCACCTTGGTGACCACGGTGTCAGCGGTGCTGTTCATGTTCGTCTGGACGCTGATCCTGCTGTCGTATCTGAAGTACCGCAAGCATCGCGACGCGCTGCACCAGGCCTCGACCTACAAGATGCCGGGCGGGCGCTTGATGTGCTACGTGTGCCTGGCGTTCTTCGCATTCATTCTGGTGCTGCTGAGCCTGGAGGCCGATACCCGCTCGGCGTTGGTGGTCACGCCGTTATGGTTCCTGTTGCTGGCGGTGACTTACCAGTTCCTTCGTGGCAAACGCTCCCCTCGTAGCACGGTGCGTAACGGCTGATCAAGCCGGGTACTTGCTGCCCTTACGCAACATAACTCACTCACCTATTGGTGCAAGGCGCTAAAGTGCCTTCGCACAACAGGTGAGTGACTCAAGTTAAAGAAGCTTGTTCACAGCCAAGCTGACCAGAATGTCCCTCGACCAAGTTGGATCATCATGATCCAGTACCTTCAGCTGCAAGGTGCCGTTGTACACACCTCTGGGCAGTGAGCCATTGTCCTTGTAAATACGGTGAAGTTTCAGCGTGATCGATCCTGCATCATCGTTACCACAGAGCCTATAACTATTCATGAAAGTGCTCGCTGTACAGCCAATCACTTGCCGGGTTGCCCGGAACTTCACCGCATGTTCGCGACCTTCGGCGTCTTTCAAAGTCGCCGTGAGCAGAGTTTCACCCTCACCACCATCAACCAGGGTAGTCGGCCCTTCATCGTTTGACAGCGCGACAACACCTATGTGCGTCCTGCCAGACCCAGTGGTGTCTATAAGCAGATCGGCTGACTGGAAGTCGGCATAGACCAAGCGATACCCATCGAACGCAGGTTGATACCCACTCATTCTTCCCGACTGCTCCCGCCAGAGCCTGGCCATATCCGCCGTGCGCGCGTCACCTAACGGTTTGCCGTCAATACGCACACGGGTGTTGGAGTAATAAGGAACGTTGTTACCGCATAGGAATGTATTGCTTCCCGAGCCGTTGTCGTAGCCGAATTTGTAGTTATCTTTACCGGCGTCGTTGCAGTGATCACCGCCTGCGTTGTGCCCAACTTCGTGCCGGAACGCAAGCGGATAATGAATCCCGTTGATACTTACATCTCCTGGCGCGTACGCCATACCCGCATAAGGTGCATTATCGGAGTAACCCACGAAAATGTCATTGTGATAAAGGCCACGTAAAGGGCGCACTTCGTCCCTCAAGTCGTTGAGGCCAGGGCCATCGACAGGGTAATCATTCGGGCTGAAACGAATACCTGCCAAATTCAAACGAACCCCTTCCACCTCTGAATTACGCAAGCCCAGATTAGCCGTCTCCAGCTGCGCGAGTGAAAATGCGACAGGATCACTCAAAAGCACTGTTACCGCTTTTACAGAAAACTGCGTCACCACATCTATAACGTCATTATTACTGGGCGTCTTTACATCGGTGTGCGGAACCACCGCGCCCACCACAGTATCAGACTTCAAATAATCATAAGCAGGCTCAGGTAAAAAACGCTGCTTGCCGGCTTTATCAATAAGTAAGATACCGCGCTTGCCAGGCCGGTCGACAATGGCCGTCACGGCGCCATCGAGGCCTTTGACTGCCACAAGCGATCCATCAACCTTCTCACCTGCAATAGAAAGGTTGCCACTCTCGATCAGGTAACCCTGAGTAGTCTGCTCCAGGTTAACGCGGGTGAAGACATGATCACCTAATGTCTGCGCATCGATTGCGCTAGCTACAACACCACTCAGAGACGACTCAGCGCTTTGTACATACTGCGCGCAACCCGCCGCCGCAACAATGGATACCGCTGTGAGAATTACCGATGGCCTACCCATTGCGCCCACTCCTTGTATTGAAGGGATTGTGCGTAACACGATAGGAGGCTGCTATACCCATTGGCTACTGGCAGAAATGTCAGGTCTATCCGTCGCGACAAACTCATGCTGCATTTAGCTTAGATAGTTCGCGGGTACAACTCTTCAGGCAGCAAGCCCCACTATTGTGCGAACGATTGCAGCAGGCACCATGCTGGGCCGCCCAAACGCCCCACCACCTCGCACAACCCGTCTGCCATGCAACTTCCGCCACTCGGCACACCCCTTGCAAAGCCCCTTCCCGCTTGCCCAACACATAAGAAACCTAGCGGAGAGAGCACATGAAGCGTCGCAGTCTGATCAAGGCATTCACCCTCAGCGCATCGATTGCGGCGATGGGCTTGAGCTGGAGTATCCAGGCCGCCGAGACCATCAAGGTCGGCATCCTGCATTCGCTGTCCGGGACCATGGCGATTTCTGAAACCTCGCTCAAGGACATGGCGTTGATGACCATCGACCAGATCAATGCCAAGGGTGGTGTGAACGGCAAGATGTTGGAGCCGGTGGTGGTCGACCCGGCCTCCAACTGGCCACTGTTCGCTGAGAAGAGTCGCCAACTGCTGACCCAGGATAAGGTCGCAGTGGTGTTCGGCTGCTGGACCTCGGTATCGCGCAAGTCCGTGCTGCCGGTGTTCGAGGAGCTCAACGGCCTGTTGTTCTACCCCGTGCAGTACGAAGGCGAAGAGATGTCGCCGAACGTGTTCTACACCGGGGCAGCGCCCAACCAGCAAGCCATTCCAGCGGTCGAGTACCTGATGAGCGAAGACGGCGGCAGCGCCAAGCGCTTCTTCCTGCTGGGCACCGACTACGTCTACCCGCGCACCACCAACAAGATCCTGCGCGCCTTCCTGCACAGCAAGGGCGTGGCCGACAAGGACATCGAAGAGGTTTACACCCCGTTCGGCCACGCCGATTACCAGACCATCGTCGCCAACATCAAGAAGTTCTCCGCAGGCGGCAAGACGGCAGTGATCTCCACGGTCAACGGCGACTCCAACGTGCCGTTCTACAAAGAGCTGGCCAACCAGGGCCTGAAGGCCACCGATGTGCCGGTGGTGGCGTTCTCGGTTGGTGAAGAAGAGCTGCGAGGCATCGACACAAAACCGCTGGTTGGGCATCTGGCAGCCTGGAACTACTTCGAGTCGGTGGATAACCCTGTCAATCAGAAGTTCGTCGCCGACTGGAAAGCCTACGCCAAGGCCAAAGGCCTGCCCGGCGCCGACAAAGCGGTAACCAACGACCCGATGGAAGCCACTTACGTGGGCATCCATATGTGGGCCCAGGCTGCTGAAAAAGCTAAGTCGACCGATGTCGACAAGGTACGCGAGGCGTTGGCCGGGCAGACCTTCAAGGCGCCGTCGGGCTTCACCCTGACCATGGACAAGACCAACCACCACCTGCACAAGCCGGTGATGATCGGCGAGATCCAGGATGACGGGCAGTTCAGCGTGGTCTGGGAGACCGAGCAACCACTGCGGGCACAGCCATGGAGCCCGTTCATTCCGGGCAACGACAAGCGCCCTGATTACGCTGTGAAAGGCAACTGATGCGCGGGGCCGCCTAGCGGCCCATTCGCAGGTAAGCCCGCTGCCACAGGGACGTTTCAGGGTTCAGCCCTTGCTTCTTACCTGTGGGCGTGGGTTCACCCACGAAGAATCCACCGTCGATAGCCAGGATTGCTCGCATGCTCAGACTCCTGTTCACTGTGCTTTTGCTCTTGCTATTACCCTTGGCCACTCAGGCCAGCGAGGGCGAATTTTTCCTGTCCGCCAAGCCCGCCGAGCAGGCCCGGCTGCTGGAAAGCTGGGCGGCACAACCCGATGCAGCGCGTTTGCCGTTGCTGGAAAACCTTCGCCAGGGCCGCATCGGGCCCGATGACACGCGCAAGGTGCGCCTGAACAACCGCCTGCGCGGCCTGATCGACAATGCGCTGGCCAGCCACCAACTGCTCGGCCAGAGCAGCGCCACCCGGCTGGCCGCCGCTCAGCAGCTGCAAAAGAGTGCGCAGCCGGCACAGATGGCTTTCCTCGACCGGCGCTTTGCCAGTGAGCCGGATGCCGCGGTGCATGCGGCCCTTGGCCTGGCTTTAGCCAACCTGCAACTGGGCGCCAGTGAGCCAGCGGTGCGCTTGGCTGCCGTACGCCTGCTTGGCGAGACCGGCGACCCGTTGGCGCGTACCCGCCTCGAAGCCTTGCTGCAAGCGGATGCCGAAAGCGACCCTGGGGTGCGCACCGCTGCCGAAACCAGCCTGGCCCAAGTCAAGCGCAAGCTGCTGATAGGCGAGCTGCTGGGCCAAGCCTTCAGTGGCCTGTCGTTGGGTTCGATCCTGCTACTGGCAGCACTGGGCCTGGCGATCACCTTCGGTTTGCTTGGGGTGATCAACATGGCCCATGGCGAGATGCTGATGCTGGGCGCCTACAGCACCTACATGGTCCAGGTGTTGCTGCAGCGCTATGCCCCTGGCGCCATCGAGTTCTATCCATTGATCGCCTTGCCGGTAGCCTTCGCGGTCAGCGCCGGGGTCGGCATGGCCCTGGAGCGCACGGTGATTCGCCACCTGTATGGCCGCCCACTGGAGACCCTGCTGGCAACCTGGGGCATCAGCCTGATTCTGATCCAGGCCATTCGCCTGCTGTTCGGTGCGCAGAACGTCGAGGTCAGCAACCCAGCGTGGCTCTCCGGCGGCGTCCAGCTGCTGCCCAACCTGGTACTGCCCTACAACCGCTTGGTGATCATCGGCTTCGCCCTGGCAGTGGTGCTGCTTACCTGGCTGCTGCTCAACCGCACACGGCTGGGCCTGAACGTGCGCGCCGTGACCCAGAACCGCAACATGGCAGCCTGCTGCGGCGTCTCCACCGGCCGGGTCGATATGCTCGCCTTCGGCCTGGGCTCTGGCATCGCCGGGCTGGGTGGTGTGGCGCTGAGCCAGGTGGGCAATGTCGGCCCGGACCTGGGCCAGAGCTACATCATCGACTCGTTCCTGGTCGTGGTACTCGGTGGCGTCGGGCAACTGGCCGGCAGCCTTTGGGCCGCATTTGGCTTGGGTATCGCCAACAAGCTGCTGGAACCGCAGATCGGTGCGGTACTCGGCAAGATCCTCATCCTTGCGTTGATCATTCTGTTCATTCAGAAGCGCCCGCAAGGCTTGTTCGCCCTCAAGGGACGGGTAATCGACTGATGAACCAGCCACTGCTTGTCACCGCTTCGCAAAAAGCTGGCCCACGCTTGTCACTGGCCATTGGGGCGGTCGTCGTGCCGCTGCTGGTGGCCCTGGCGTTGCTGTCGCTGCTGCCGGCTGATCATCCACTGCACGTTTCAGCCTACATCCTGACGTTGGTCGGCAAGATCCTGTGCTACGCCATCGTCGCCCTGGCGCTGGACTTGGTATGGGGTTACGCCGGGCTACTATCGCTGGGCCATGGCCTGTTCTTCGCCCTCGGCGGCTACGCCATGGGCATGTACTTGATGCGCCAGGCGGCCGGTGATGGGCTGCCGGGGTTCATGACGTTCCTGTCCTGGAGCGAACTGCCCTGGTACTGGGTGGGCACCGAGCATTTCGCCTGGGCCTTGTGCCTGGTGGTGCTGGCGCCCGGCCTGCTGGCCCTGGTGTTCGGCTGGTTCGCCTTCCGCTCGCGGATCAAGGGCGTGTACTTCTCGATCATGACCCAGGCCCTGACCTTCGCCGGGATGCTGTTGTTCTTTCGCAATGAGACAGGCTTTGGCGGCAACAACGGCTTCACTAGCTTTCGAACGATCCTTGGCTACGACATCGCCGCACAAGGCACTCGCGCGGTGCTGTTCCTGTGCACCGTCGGCCTGTTGTTGGCCAGCCTGTACCTGTGCTGGCGCCTGACTCAAAGCAAGTTCGGCCGTCTGCTCACCGCCGTGCGCGATGCAGAAAACCGCCTGATGTTCTGTGGCTACGACCCGCGCGGTTTCAAACTGCTGGTGTGGGTGCTCAGCGCCGTGTTGTGCGGCTTGGCAGGCGCGTTGTACGTGCCGCAGGTGGGCATCATCAACCCCAGCGAGATGTCACCGACCAACTCCATCGAGGCCGCCGTATGGGTAGCCCTGGGCGGGCGTGGCACCTTGATCGGCCCACTGCTGGGCGCCGGCCTGGTCAATGGCATGAAGAGCTGGTTCACCGTGGCATTCCCAGAGTTCTGGCTGTTCTTTCTCGGGGCGTTGTTCATCCTGGTCACGTTGTACCTGCCTAAAGGCGTAGTCGGCCTGCTGAAAAAAAGGAGCCAGCCATGAGAGGCGTGCCCCCGGTACACCCCGAATTCATGCTCGAACCGGTTTTCGACCAACTTGGCAGCGGCCGCGAGGCGATAGGCCTGGGCCAAACCCGCAAGACCGGGCTCGATACCCGTCATGGCACGGTGCTGAGCCTTGAGGACATCAGTGTCAGCTTCGACGGTTTCAAAGCCCTCAATGCCCTGAACCTGTACATCGGTGTGGGCGAGCTGCGCTGCATCATTGGCCCCAACGGCGCCGGCAAGACCACGATGATGGACGTGATCACCGGCAAGACCCGGCCCGACACCGGCAGCGCCTTCTTTGGCGATACCCTCGATTTGACCCGCATGAGTGAATACCAGATCGCCCAGGCAGGTATCGGCCGCAAATTCCAGAAGCCCACGGTGTTCGAAGCATTGACGGTGTTCGAGAACCTCGAGCTGGCCTTGAAGACCGACAAATCGGTATGGGCCAGCCTGACCGCGCGCCTTTGTGATGAACAGCGTCAACGCATCGAGCAAGTGCTGACGACACTGCGCCTGCTGCCCTTGGCCCAGCGCCAAGCCGGCCTGCTCTCGCACGGACAGAAGCAGTTCCTGGAGATCGGCATGCTGCTGGTGCAGGAGCCGCAACTACTGCTGCTCGACGAGCCAGTGGCGGGTATGACCGATGCCGAAACCGAATTCACCGCCGAGCTGTTCAAGGGCCTGGCCGGCAAGCATTCGCTGATGGTGGTGGAGCACGACATGGGCTTCGTCGGCAGCATTGCCGACCATGTGACCGTGCTGCACCAGGGCAGCGTGCTTGCGCAGGGCTCGCTGGAGCAGGTGCAGGCGGATGAGCGGGTGGTCGAGGTGTACCTGGGCCGTTAGACACCAGGCCCCTTCGCGGGTGAACCCGCTCCCCAAGGCCTTGAGATGAGCTGCAACATGGGGGAGCGGCTTTGGCCGCGAAGGGGCCGCTACAGGCAAAGCAGATTTCCCTGGAGTTGCACATGCTGAAAATCGACACCCTGCACCAGTACTACGGCGGCAGCCACATCCTGCGCGGCCTGTCCTTCGAAGCCAAGGTCGGTGAAGTCACCTGCTTGCTCGGGCGCAATGGCGTGGGCAAGACCACTTTGTTGCGCTGCCTGATGGGCTTGGTGCCGGCCCGCGAGGGCAGCGTCGAGTGGGAAGGCAAACCGATCACCACACTCAAGCCTCAGCAACGCGTCCACGCAGGTATCGCCTATGTGCCCCAGGGCCGCGAGATTTTCCCGCGCCTGACGGTCGAGGAAAACCTGCTGATGGGCCTATCGCGTTTCCCGGCCCGTGCAGCGCGAGAAGTGCCCGCGTTCATCTATGAGCTGTTCCCGGTGCTGGAACAGATGAAACAACGCCGTGGGGGCGACCTGTCCGGTGGCCAGCAGCAACAACTTGCCATCGGCCGGGCACTGGCCAGCCGGCCCCGCTTGCTGATCCTCGATGAGCCGACCGAAGGCATCCAACCCTCGGTGATCAAGGAAATCGGCGCGGTGATCCGGCGCCTGGCAGAACGTGGCGATATGGCGATCCTGCTGGTCGAGCAATTCTACGACTTCGCCGAAGCGCTGGCCGACCAATACCTGGTCATGGCCCGCGGCGAGATCATCCAGCGCGGGCGAGGTGAAAACATGCAGGCCGAAGGTGTGCGCGGGCTGGTAACCATTTAATCTGCAGCCATCGACTTTGCGAGACGCTGCCATGAGTTACCACATACGCGACGCCCTGTTCACCGATGTGCCGGGCATCCTCGACATCTACAACGATGCCGTGCGCAACACCACGGCGATCTGGAACGAAACCCCGGTAGACCTGGGCAACCGACAGGCGTGGTTCGAAGCAAGGGGTCAGCAAGGTTACCCGATACTGGTGGCCGTGGATCAGACCGGGGTGCTGGGGTACGCATCATTTGGCGACTGGCGCCCGTTCGAAGGGTTTCGCCTGACCGTGGAACACTCGGTGTACATCCGTGGTGACCAACGCGGGAAAGGCCTGGGCCCGGCGCTGATGGCCACCCTGATCGAGCGGGCGCGGGCATGTGGCAAGCATGTGATGGTTGCCGCCATCGAAAGCGGCAATGCTGCCTCGGTGCGCATGCATGAGCGGCTGGGCTTCGTGGTGACCGGGCAGATGCCTCAGGTCGGGGTGAAGTTTGGCCGCTGGCTGGATCTGACGTTCATGCAGCTGATGCTCCAAGATGATAGCCAGCCTACGACCTGAATGCTTAAGCCTGGGCGTCAACGTCGCGCAGTTTGTCCTTGAACCAGTTGCTGGTGGAATAGTTGCCTAATACCTCAAGCACACACTTGCCATCCTTGAAATAGCAAATAGTGGGTGCACTGGCGACGTGGTTGAATGTTGTGGGATCGTCCTTCACCAGCGCCAGCGGCACTCGCAGAAATGCGACTTTCTGCTCCTCGACGGCCCACTTTTCAACATACTCGGTCACCGCCCTGCTCGCCGAGCTACCCTCGCGAAAGACCTCGACTACAACGATCCCTTTGCGATTGATAGCCGCTCGATAATCTTGCTGGGTACCAGCAACTTGAACGCTCATCTGTAAAGCCCTCTTGGAAGGATTAAACACGACGCGTTCAAAATATGGAGTCGGGCCGGGGCTCGTCTACTGGCAGAATTAACAGGTCAACCCTGCACGAAACGCCCCAACCGCTGCCTGAGCATTGTGTTCTCGCTACGCAGTTGCTGCACTTCCTGCAGCAGCTCCAACGCCAGCGCTACGCCTTCCCACTCCAGTTCCAGCTCCCGATGCAGCTTCGCTGCACGCCTGGCCAACAGCGGCGCCTGATCGTCGAACAACCAGTCTTCCGGGGTTTGCCCGGAGGGCTCGACAATGCCGTGCTCGACGATTTCGATCACGTAGTCAGCCGTGATATCGGCTTCCTGACACAAGGTACGCATGTCCAGTTGAACGATCAGGGTGCTGCTCATGATCACTTACTCCATTGTGTCCTCGGGTCGAACGCAGCCTTCTCGGAAAGCTGGGTCCACAGTTCACGGGTTGCAGGGTCTGAAGCCGGTGGCATCACCACTTTGAGCTGAGCGTAAAGGTTGCCACGCTCACCGTTCTTGTTGGCCAGGCCCATGCCCGGCACGCGCAGGCGCTGGCCGCTCTGGCTGTCGGGGCGAATGGTCAGGTTGATCTTGCCGGTCAGGGTCGGCACGGCCACCTTGGTGCCCAAGGCTGCCTCCCACGGTGCCAGCGGCACGGTGATGATCAGGTCGTGGCCTTCGACATCGAACAGCGGGTGCGGCGCCATGCGCACGGTCAGGAACAGGTCGCCATTGGCACCGCCACCAACGCCCGGCGCCCCCTGGCCTTTGAGGCGAATACGCTCGCCATCGGTGACCCCGGCCGGGATCTTCACGTTCAGGGTCTTGGTGGTGAACCCGGTGCGTTGGCCGGCCGCATTGGTTTGTGGAACCTGGAAGCTGATCTGCTTGGATTCCTTGCTCAGGGTTTCTTCCAGGAAGATCGCCAGTTCCAATTCCACGTCCTGCCCTCGCCTGCCGGCACTGCGTTGTTGTTGCCGGCCGCCGCCACCGAACGGGTTACCGCCGCGAGCACCGAAGATCGAACTGAAGAAGTCGGAGAAGTCGCCGCTTTCGAAGCCCCCGCCAGGCCCGCCATCACCACCGCGGCTCTGCCACCCAGGCGGCGCCTGGAACGGCCGGCCATGCTGGCCGCCATACTTGCGGATTTCATCGAATTCGGCGCGTTTCTGCGCGTCGCCCAACACCTCGTAGGCCTCGTTGGCCTCTTTGAATTTATCCTCGGCGTCACGCTCCTTGCTGACGTCAGGGTGATACTTGCGCGCCAGCTTGCGGTAAGCGGCCTTGATCGCCTTCTCGTCCGCCGTGGGCTCTACGCCGAGTATCTTGTAATAGTCTTTGAAGTCCATCGTTGGATCACCAATGTGAATTTTCGTATTGCAGCTGTAGATAGGGGTCAAGCATAGCCTTTCAAGGTTCGCTTGGGGTTGCTTCAAGGCAGACGATCGGTCTTGATTCTGTAGCCAACTGGCATAAACTGCGCGGCCGTTTTGCCTCCGGAAGCTTTTTCCCATGTCTGACGTATCGCCGGCCCGCGCGCTGGGTATCGACTTTGGCACCTCCAACTCCACGGTCGGCTGGCACCGCCCAGGCGTCGAAACGCTGATCGCCCTGGAAGATGGCAAGATCACCCTGCCATCGGTGGTGTTCTTCAATATCGAGGAACGTCGCCCCGTGTATGGCCGCCTGGCGCTGCACGAGTACCTGGAGGGCTACGAAGGCCGCCTGATGCGCTCGCTCAAAAGCCTGCTGGGCTCCAAGCTCATCAAGCATGACACCAGCGTGCTGGGCAGCGCGCTGCCGTTCAAGGACCTGCTGGGCATGTTCATCGGCGAACTGAAAAAGCGCGCCGAAGCCGCCGCCGGTCGTGAATTCGACCAAGTGGTACTGGGCCGCCCGGTATTCTTCGTCGACGAAGACCCGGCTGCCGACCAGGAGGCCGAAGACACCCTGGCAGAGGTCGCCCGCAAGATCGGCTTCAAGGACGTATCGTTCCAGTACGAACCGATTGCCGCAGCGTTCGACTACGAGTCCGGCATCAGCCGTGAAGAGCTGGTGCTGATTGTCGATATCGGCGGCGGTACGTCCGACTTTACCCTCATCCGCCTGTCACCCGAACGGCACCTGGTGGCCGAGCGTCAGAGCGATATTCTCGCCACCGGTGGTGTGCACATTGGCGGCACCGACTTCGACAAGCAGTTGAGCCTGCAGGGCGTAATGCCGCTGTTCGGCTACGGCAGCCGGATGAAAAGCGGCGCCCTGATGCCCACCAGCTACCACCTGAACCTGGCCACCTGGCACACCATCAATGCCCTGTACTCGCAGAAATCGCAGCTGGCACTGGGCAGCATGCGTTATGACATCGAGGACACCTTGGGCATCGATCGCCTGTTCAAGCTGATCGAAGAGCGAGCTGGGCACTGGCTGGCAATGGAGGTGGAAACCAGCAAGATCGAGCTGACCGAACAGCTCAGCCGCCGCATCGACCTCAGCCGCGTGGAACGCGAACTGGGTGTGGACCTGACCCGAGCGCTGTTCGAGGAGGCCATCGAGGGGCTGCTAGAACGCGTGCGCGGCAGCGTGACCGAGTTGCTGGCCAAGGCCGGGGTGAATGCCAGCCAGGTCGACACAGTATTCTTCACAGGCGGCTCAAGCGGGATCCCAGCCTTGCGCAACAGCGTGGCAGCCATGCTGCCCAATGCGCAGCACGTGGAAGGCAACATCTTCGGCAGTATCGGTAGCGGCCTGGCGATCGAGGCACGCAAGCGCTACGGAGCGGCCTGATTGCAAGGGGGGCCGCCAAGCGGCCCCAGCCTTCGATCAAACCAGCTCGGCCCGCCTCAACTCACTTTTCAGGTACGCGTAATACACCGGGCCCGCTACCACACCAGGTAAGCCGAACGCTGCCTCGAACACCAGCATCGCCAGCAGCAGTTCCCATGCCTTGGCCCTGATCTGGCCACCGACGATCTTGGCGTTGAGGAAGTATTCGACCTTGTGGATCACGATCAGATAACCCAGCGCAGCAGCCGCCACCCAGATCGACAGCGACATGCCGACGATGGTGATCAGGGTGTTGGACATCAGGTTGCCGATTACCGGCAGCAACCCCAGCAGGAAGGTCAGCACGATCAGCGTCTTGGTCAGCGGCAAGTGTACGCCGAACAATGGCAGCACCACGGCGAGGAAGATGCCGGTGAAGGTGGTGTTGAGCAGCGAAATCTTGATCTGCGCGAAGACAATGTTGCGAAATGCCTGCACCAGCAGGCTCAAACGCTCGAACAACGCCGCGGCCAGAGGCTTGCGCCGTGAGATGTCAGGGATGCGCTGCAAGGCGATGATTGCCCCCAGGATCATGCCGATCAAAAGCGTCACGAACATGTGCGCCATGCCCTTGCCCACCAGTTGCAGGTCGCTCAGGTGGCTCTTGATCCAGTCGCCGATGGCCACCTTGAACTCCGCCGCACTGGCCGGCAGGTAGGCCTCGATGAACGGTGGTAACTGGCTGCGGGCGCGCTCGACCAGCACCATGAACTTGTCCAGCGATGCGCCAGGGTTCTCGGCTTCGTGCAACAGAAAACTGAAGGCGCCGGCGATCAACAGGGTCAGTGCACTGACCACCAATGTGCCGAGCAGCGCCACCGCCAGCCAGCGCGCACGCTGCCCGGCGATCAGCGGCTGCAGCCGTGGGGTGAGCATGTTGACCAACTCGAACACCAGCAGCCCGGCCAGCAGGCTGGGCAGTAATTTCAGGGGCAAGGCCAATAGCAGCCCGGCCATGACGATGACCAGGCTTGCCAGGGTGATCTGACGGGGGGTGAAAGTCATACAGCCTCGAAGGCAGACGGCGGGAATGCCCGCAGTCTGCCAGCCTTCACGACATAGGCATAGGCGCAGGTCACTTCTTCTTTAAGCAGTCGCTCATGAACGCTTTGCGCGCATCCCCCTTCAACGCTTGACTGGTAGCGTCGGCATTGCAGGTTTTCATCTTCTGCTGCTGGGTCTGAGGCATGTCTTTTTTCAGGCAGGTGCTCATGAACGCTTTGCGCTCATCACCCTTGAGTGATTTGGCGGTGGCGTCGGCGTTGCACGTTTTCATTTTTTCCTGTTGCGCCGTGTTGGCGGCAAAGCCTTGCGCGCTGAACAGAAGCGCCAACGCCAGCAGTGGCATGTGCAGCAATTTCATGGAGAGGTCTCCTTGTCTCCGCGCCCGATGCACGGACATGGGCCTGAGTGTAGACAAGAATTTTTACACGCATCCGCGCAGGCTTCAGGCCAGGCGGCCACTAAAGCCCGGCAGCCTTGAGCCGCGCCGCGTGCTCAGTGAACAACCTTAGTGGTTCGGCGCCCTTACCAACGGCGCCCAGCGAATGGTTGACGATATCCAGGTGGTCGAGGGGAAAGTCATCGCCAATCACCTGCCCCAGGTGCGAGCTGAAACGCCCGACCATGCCGTCGCAATGGCCTTTTTCCTTGACGAAACTGCGTGCGAACAGGCGGCAGAAACGGTTGCTGCCGTCAAACCGGTTGCGGCCTTTGTCAGTCAGGCCGGGCTGCAAGGTGCCGGACCAGGAGTAGTAGCGCACGCCGTTGACTTCGTAGGCGCCCTCCCCGCCCCACGTTTCGGGCAGCCCTTGAGGATAGGCCTGATTGAACAGCGCCACGCCGGCGCTGGTCAGCGATTGATGGGAAGCGTGCACGTCTATTGGCAGTGGCTGACGGCGCCAGCCCGTTTCCAGCCATACCAGCATAATCGCCAAGCCATGCAAGATGGCCTTGAGAACGCGGCCTTGGGGCGAATCTCCGGGGGCTGTGCGCTCCAGGTGGTCAGCCAGCTCCGAGCCATGGTTAGGGCCAGCCACGGAAGTGACCGAAGCCACTCGGTCAGGGCGGCGGGCAGCGGCGTAACGTGCACTCAGCGCCCCTTGGCTGTGGCCGATGAGGTTGACCTTGGCCGCTCCGGTGCGCCGGCAGATGTCCTCGATGATTGCCAGCAGTTGTTCACCGCGCACCTCGCTGGAGTGCAATGGCGAAACCTGCACGGCAAATACCTGGGCGCCCCCGTTGCGCAGCGCCCGGACGATGCCGAACCAGTAGGGGTAAAGCAGCACGCGGACGAAACCGAGCATGCCTGGCACCAACACCAGTGGGTACCGCGTTGCCAGATCCTGCGCCATTGCATGGCCCCTCTGCCTAGACGATCTCGCCAACACTACAGAAGCTTGAATGACCATCGCAATCGAACTCCCGGCGCGCCGCGAGGTTCCAAACCAAACAGACCCTTAGCAAGGAGCGGGACCTATGTACAAACAGACCCTGGCTATACTTCTGGCCAGCGCCACGCTGGCAGCGTGCAGCAACCGCCCGGAAAACCCTGTGGACTACGTGACTTACCGAAACGAGCCGCTGGTCAAGCAGGTGGAGAACGGTATGACCATGCAGAAAGTTATCGCCATTGGCGGCAGCCCGTCGAATGTCATCGACCTGCCAAACGGTGGCACCTGCAACGACTACATTCTTAACCGTGACGGCCACCAACAGCCGTACTACGTGCGCTTCGATGCCACCGGCCACGTCGATGCCAAGGGCTTCAAAACCTGCAAACAACGAGAAGAAGACCGCAAGGCCGCCAACGGCGCCTGAGCCTTACGCCTATCCAGACCATCCGTTTTCAGCTGATTGGAGAGCATCATGAGCAATGTTGAACTGACCGATGTACAAACCTTGCGCAAACGTGCTCGCGAGCACGTCGAACAAGGTGCAGTGACTGAGGGTTACGACGCCGACCGTCAGGAAGTCCTGCGCTTGCTGAATGAGTCGCTGGCTACCGAATTGGTATGTGTCCTGCGCTACAAGCGCCACTACTTCATGGCTAGCGGCATCAAAGCCAGTGTTGCGGCGAGCGAGTTCCTCGAGCATGCCACTCAAGAAGCCGAGCATGCCGACAAACTGGCCGAGCGCATCGTGCAACTTGGTGGCGAGCCGGACTTCAATCCGGACAACCTGAGCAAGAATTCCCATGCCCAGTACGTCGAAGGCAGCACGCTGAAGGAAATGGTGCTGGAAGACTTGGTGGCGGAGCGTATCGCCATCGATAGCTACCGCGAAATCATCCAGTACATCGGCGATAAAGACCCAACCACTCGCCGCCTGTTCGAGGACATTCTGGCCCAGGAAGAAGAGCACGCGGACGACATGTCCGATCTGCTCGAAGGGCTGTAATTGAGTTTCCAGCTTGCTATTGGGGCTGTTTTGCAGCCCCAATAGCATTGGCGCACAGCCCCAATCTGCCCTTCCCTAAGCCGGCCTCGTGCCGGCTTTAGTTTGCCGCAGCTACAGCGTATACAGCGGCAAGCGCAGTCAGAACACCCTCACATACATTGCGCGTAAAGTGACTCCACAAACAAACCAGTCGCAGCGGATTTACCGCGAAAGGCTGCAAAGCAGCCCTGACAGGCGAACCTCACTGGCATCAGGGCACTGCGCCCTTTATTTTTTCGCCTTCACCGCAGCAGGCGCTTTGCCAGCTCTCATTTGCTGCAGCAATGGCGTGCATTGGTTGGGCTCATCGCCGCTACTAGGCGCTACCAGCGCCAGCAACCCTGCAGCAGGGCCTGCTACCACACCCAGCGCTACCATCCCCGCACCTCGCAATGCCAGCGGCACTGCCTGGACCCCAGCACTTGGCTTGGCGAAGGCCCCGCGTACATACAGCGGCGAGCGCAGCGAGAACAACCGCACGCCCTTGGACTCCGGATTGATCTTCAAGTCCAACTGCTCAGTGGCGAAGTTGGCCGTCCCATTGACATAGATGATCGCGTTCTCGGTATCGAAGATGAACAGACGCGTGCTTGCCAAGCCGTCCTTGATGCCAACGTCCGCTGCGGCGCAGTTGATCTGCACGTCCTCGTCGCCGAACAGCTTGCCAACCACGTAGTTACCGACATTAAGCCCGGCGATCTCCATCAGGCTGCGGCTGATGGCGCCATCGTTGATCAGCATGCGAAGGTTGCCATTGGCCGTGCCCAGCAAGGCAGCCACCGAATTGCCGCGGCCAGTGATGTCGGCATCGCCGTTGAGCTCGCCGAAGCTGGTTTGCATCGGTGCGAAGGTTGGGAACAGCTGCTTGAGTTTGAAACCGCGGGCCGTGAGTTGAGCGTGGCCTTGGAGCGGCACGTTTCGGCCGTCCAGGCGGATGTTGGCTGCCAGGTTCCCTCCCGCCACGCCAAAGCGCAGCGGTTCAAGGCGCAGCAGCCCATCTTCGAGGATTACGTGGGCCGACAAGTCGCTCAATGGCAGCTGTTCACTGTGCACGATGCGCTTGCCGGCGAAGCTTACGTCGGCATCCATGGCGCCCCAGCGCTCGGTGCGGAACTCCTCCACAGGCAGCACCTTGTCGGCGGGTTGCTTGCTCGCACCGCCGCGTGCCTTCTGCTCGGCATTGGAATCGGCACCGATCAGCGGCGCCAGGTCCTTGAACAACAGTTGATTGGACACCAGCTTGCCGGCCAGCTTCGGCCGCGGCTTGCTGGCGACGAAGCTCAGGTCGCCATGGATGTCACTGTTGCCGATTTTGCCGTTGAAATTCTGGTAGTTGAAATTGGCACCTTCAGGTGCGTGCAGGTTGACGCTAAGCCGACCATCGGTGGAGTAAGCCGGCGTATCGGGCAACGTTACCCCGGTCAATGGATACAGATTGCCCAGGCTGGCCCCAGACAGACGCAGACGCAGGTCCAGAGCGCCAAGATTGCGAGGATCAGTCAGGGTGCCAGCCAACACGACGTGGGTATCGGCGATACGCACGTCGGCCTGCAGCGGGAATGGCTGGCTGGCATCCTGCAAGGCCAGCAGCCCGCCGATTTTGCCGGTGCCTGATACTGGCTGGCCCTTGTAGCGACCTTGAGCTTTGAGACCAAATGCATAGTCTTGAGCCCCGCCCGCCTTCTCAGCGTTGGCCTTGCCGACGATCTCACTGAAGGGGATCGGTTTGCCGAGCGGATCGATCTGCACCTTCATGCTGGTTTTCAACGTCTGATCGTCGATGCTGACGTTGCCTTGGTCAAAGCCAATGGCACCGATATCCAACTCCCATTTGGACGGTGTTTGGTCTTCGTCTTTGGGCCCGAAGTCAAACGTCCAATTGGCGCGGCCATCGGCCAGGCGCGTAAGGCTCGCATTGGGCTTGGTGAGGTCGATGCGCGGGATGCTGATCTGCTGGTACAACAGCGGCAATGGCGCCAGACGAAATTCCACCCGCTCAAGCCCAACCATCTGGGGCTCCTTGAGCCAGTCGGGGTTGCCCAAGGTCAGGTCTTCTGCGATGAAGTGCGGCCATGGCACCCAGGCTCGCCAGCCTCCCTGGTCCGGTTCGGTACGCCAATGCACAGCGAGGTTGCCGTTGATCGCGAATGGCCGGTGCAGCGCTTCGGACACTTTTTCGTTGATCAGTGGCTTGACGCGGTTCCAGTCGAAGGTGGCAATGATGATCACCAGGATCGCCAACAGGGTCAGCAGAGTGGAAAGGGTCCAGACGATGATTCTGGCGGGGCGCGTCATTGCGTGAGTCTCCTGATGGCAAGGCACAAAGCAGGCGTAGCGATGGCATTCATTATTTCGGACTGATGAAAACCCGTCGGGTTTAATCGGCCTGTCCATGCTAGCGAGTTTTTTCAGCTTTCGTGCCCAGCTTTTGGCGTCGGCCATCCCCCACTGTTACCTCTTCCGGTACTGGCAAGCGCTCGTTTCACACCCGGAAACTGCCGCAATAGAGCCATCGCATCCGCTATCAATCGCATCGATTGTTACCATTACCCGTATGAACTTCTCTCTGGCGTCACCGAGCGTAGCATTGGCTCCGTACCCACTTTCCAGCCCCCGAGAGGAGCACCGAATCATGAAACGCACTCTGCTGACCCTGACCCTGTCCATCCTTGCTGCCAACGCATTCGCCCTTCCTGCTGCAGACCAGCACCTGACTGCCGAGTCGCGCTCCAGCGCCGCAGAAATTGCCCAACCGCTCAAAACCGTCGCCGAAGGTGGTTCTGACCGATTGATTGAGCGCAGTGGTCGGGTCGCTGAAGGTGGTTCTGACCGCCTGATCGAGCGCAGTGGCCGGGTTGCCGAGGGTGGCTCCGACCGCCTGATCGAGCGCAGTGGCCGAGTTGCCGAAGGTGGCTCTGACCGTCTGATCGAGCGTAGCGGCCGAGTTGCCGAAGGTGGCTCTGACCGTCTGATCGAGCGCAGTGGCCGGGTTGCCGAAGGTGGTTCCGACCGTCTGATCGAGCGCAGTGGCCGCATGGCTGAGGGTGGTTCCGATCGTCTGGTTGCCATCAGCCACGTGAGCTGATCACCATGACCGAAAACAACAACCGCTGTCACACCGTTTGCTCCCCTCCCAGCCCGGTCCATTGACCGGGCTTCGTTTTTTTATCTAGAGTGCCCAGCCTCACCTTCACAGAAACCAGCCCAATGCTGCCGCGCGCCGAACAGAAGCTACAGACCCGCCAGGCCCTGCTGGATGCTGCTTGCCAGCTGATGGAGAGTGGCCGGGGCTTTGGCAGCGTTAGCCTGCGCGAAGTGGCCAAGGCGGCGGGCATCGTCCCTACCGGTTTTTATCGGCACTTCTGCGACATGGACGCGCTGGGCCTGGCACTGGTCGCCGAGATCGACGCCACGTTCCGCCAGACCATCCGCCTGGTGCGGCATAACGAATTCGAACTGGGCGGTATCACCGATGCATCAGTGCGCATCTTCCTCGACGTGGTCAACGCCCACCGCGCACAGTTTCTGTTTCTGGCCCGTGAGCAGTACGGCGGCTCGCACGCCGTCCGTCAAGCCATCGCCTGCCTGCGCCAGAACATCAGTGACGACCTGGCCACGGACCTTGCGCGAATGCCGCGCTGGCAACACCTGGACAACGCCGCGCTGGCGGTGATGGCCGACCTGGTGGTCAAAACCGTGTTCGCGACCCTGCCGGAGCTGATCGATAACCCGCAGCCAGGTTATCCACAGTCGCTGAGCGCCCAGGAGAAAATCACTCAGCAATTGCGCTTCATCTTCGTGGGCGCACGCCACTGGCAAGGGCTGAGCAACCCGCATCCCTAGTTCTGCTACCATGGCGCCCTGCCCGAAAGTGACGAGCTCCAACATGCCCAGCCCCCTTCCTGCCCTGCCTGAATTGGCCCGATTCAACCAGCATTTTGCCGACTGCATCGTGCCTCTATGGCAAGGCCCTGGCTGGAATGCCGAGATGGCCCTGCCCTACGAGGCGCTCGACGCCGAACATCGCCCACTGCCGGTGCAGCGCTACCGCGCCATGGCCTGTGCTCGGCAGTTATACCTGTTCAGCAGCCGCATCGAGCAACCCGGCGCGGCCGAGCGGGCAGCGGCACTGCTGCGCTCGTTGCAAAAGCACTTTCATGACCCCGAGCATGGCGGCTGGTTTTACAGCATCGACGCCCAGGGCAAGCCACTGGACCGGCGCAAGGACCTCTACACCCACGCTTTCATCGTCTTCGCCTGCGCCCATTACTGGGGCAAGGTCGGTGACGGGCTGGTCGAAGCCACCCTCAACGCCGCGCTGGAAGTGGTGGATCAGCAATTTGCCCGGGACGACGGCCTATACGAAGCCAGCCTTGGCGAAGATTGGGCAGATCTTGGCAGCGGCCCACTGCAGAACCCGCAGATGCACCTGGCCGAAGCTTTTCTGCAAGTGCTGGCCGTGCGCGAGGACGCGCAGGTTCAGCAGGCGTTGCTGCAATTGTGCCAGGCATTGCAGGAGCACTTCATCGAGCCACAGCATGGCCTGATGCTGGAAAAACCGCTGGGGTCTGTGGATAACTGGTTCGAGCCAGGCCATCAGTTCGAATGGTTCTACCTGCTGGAAACTTCGTCATTGCTACACGGCACGCCGTTGCATGCTTCCTTGTCGCGGGCCTTCGGCTATGCCGAGCTTTGCGGGGTAAACAACGCCGCCGTACTGGCCATGCTCGATGTGGATGGCAACGTGCTGGATGCGACCCAACGGATCTGGGCCCAGGCCGAATACCTGCGGGCACTGGCGCTGCGCCCTGAGCATCAGGCAAAACTGCTGGTTCAGCTGAAGGCGATGGAGCAGCAGTTTCTGCATGCTCGGGGCTGGTATGAGTGCCGTAACGGTGAAGGCGTGGTGAGCCGGCATGATATGCCGTCGACCACGCCCTACCATCTGGCGACTTGTCTGAGCGGCCTTCTCAGCGCTGGCTGACCTAGCATTTTTGCCAGTTTCGGCCGCGTCATGGCGCTGCTAGGTTGGAACCTCCATCAACGAGGTGCCCATCATGGATAGACCAGCGTTCAAAGACTTCCTCGAAGCCCAGATCAATGGGGCCGCGAAGCAGATATTAGACAAACAGAAGGCCGACCTCGATCACATTGCCTTCGGCAAGCTGAGCTTTTTGCTCAGCCTTCGCCGCGTGGTGGACGGCACCGCGACCCGAGAGGACCTCGGGATGCATGATGCCGTCAACGATGTGCTGCAGACACTTGGCTTGATCGATTCCAAATCCACGTATCTGAAAATGATCCCCAAGTAGCCGGCTTAGGCTTTCGCCGAGCGATCGATCGAGAGCCCAGCGAAGTCCTGACGCACAGGCATCAATTCGAGGCTATTGATGTTGATGTGCGCAGGCTGGTTGAGAATCCAGAAAATGGTCTCGGCTATGTCCTGCGGCTGGATGGGCTCTGCGCCGGCGTAGGTCGCATCGTATTTGGCCTGATCGCCGCCATGGCGCACCAGCGAGAATTCGCTTTCGCACAGGCCAGGTTCGATGTTGCTCACCCGCACACCCGTGCCGCGCAGGTCGCAGCGCAGGCTCAAGGAGAACTGGCCGACGAAGGCCTTGGTGCCACCGTACACATTGCTGCCTGGATACGGGTAATTGCCCGCCACCGAGCCCACATTGAGGATCGACGCCCCGCGGCCATAAGCAATCAGGCGCGGCAGCAGCAGGCGTGTGGTGTACATCAGGCCTTTGATGTTGGTATCGACCATGGTGTCCCAGTCATCCAGGCTGCAGTTCTGCGCTGCATCCACGCCAAGCGCCAGCCCGGCGTTATTGACCAAACCACGCAATTTGTCGAAGCCGGCCGGCAGGCCGGCGATGGCCTGCTCCATGGCCTTGCGGTCACGTACATCCAGCACCAGACCATGCACTTGGGTTTTGGGCGAAAGCTCGGCGCACAGGGCATCCAAGCGCTCCTTGCGGCGCCCGGTGAGCACCAGCTGCCAACCAGCTTCAGCGAAGCGACGGGCGGTGGCCTCGCCAAAGCCGGAAGTGGCGCCAGTGATGAATACGGTGGACGTCATGCTCTGTTCCTCACGGTAGATTGTCATCGACAGCTTCGCAGCATGCCCGCGCCAGGTGCAGGCAGCAAGCCGCCAGAGCTACTGGTCATTTTTTGGTCATGTGCACGAAACACTTGTGTCAGCAGGCCCGGAGCCAGCTATACGCATGTTATCCACAGGGCTTTCCCCATTGATTGGGGGCAAGTTACCTCAGGCGGGCCCGGTGAATTGCGGGCCAGATCTGGAGATTGCTTTCAAGGTGATGGCTTAAAGCTTTCATCCATGCCGCCTACAGCCGTCTGTCCAAGGCTTTCCCACAGACTTATCCACAAGCAATCAAGCGCTGATGCAACTAGCCGGTGTCTTGTAAAAGCCCTGCAAATCCATGCCAAAACAGCGCCTGATCAAATTATGATCAGAAGCTTGTAAGCCACGGGTTAAGAGGGCTTGAGCGTGATGCCACCATGTTTTCCACAGGCGGTTCCACATTATCCGTGGAAAACATCAAGCCTGTGGAAACGGGGTTGGGATGCAGCGATCGGCATCGTCGGCAAGATCCATGCGACAAGTTGTCCACATCGCAACAGGGCTGCTACCGCAGCCCATATTGCGCGGCTCAGTGGCCGCCGAGGTAGGCGTTGCGCACCTCTTCGTTTACCAGCAGCTCCTGGCCCGTGCCGCTCATGCGGATTTGCCCGTTGACCATCACATAGGCTCGATCCGACAGCTTCAGGGCGTGGTTGGCGTTCTGCTCCACCAGGAAAATGGTCATGCCAGTCTTGGCTAGCTCGCGCAGGGTAGCGAAGATCTGCTTGACCACGATCGGCGCCAGCCCCAGTGACGGCTCATCCAGCAGCAATAGCTTCGGCCGGCTCATCAACGCCCGGGCGATGGCGAGCATTTGTTGTTCGCCACCAGACATGGTCATTGCACGCTGGTTACGCCGCTCCTTCAAACGTGGAAACAGTTCGAACATGCGCTGCATGTCCTCGGCTGCATGTTTGTCGCCGATGGGGATGGTGCCCATCATCAGGTTTTCTTCGACCGTCATGTCCGGGAACACACGGCGCCCTTCCGGCGACTGGGCGATGCCGTTGGATGCGATGTAGTGCGAGGTCTTGCGGGTGATGTCGGTGCCACGGTAGACGATCTGCCCCGAAGCTGCCCGGGGCTGCCCGAAGATCGACATCAGCAATGTCGACTTGCCGGCGCCATTGGCCCCGATCAGGCTCACCGTCTCCCCCTCGTTGATATGCATCGAAACTTTCTTGAGGGCCTGGATGGGGCCGTAGAACACGTCCAAGTCTTTGAGTTCGAGAATGGGTGCAGTCATACCAGCTCCTCTTCGTCAGCACCCAGGTAGGCGGCGATCACCGTTGGGTTGTGGCGGATTTCCTGCGGTGCGCCTTCGGCGATCACATTGCCGTGGTCGAGCACGACAATATGGTCGGAAATGCTCATCACCATGCCCATATCGTGTTCGATCAGCACCACGGTGATGTCGTGCTCGTCACGCAACACCCGGATCATGCCGCTCAGGGCTTCGGTTTCCTGGGGGTTGAGGCCGGCGGCCGGTTCGTCCAGGCAGATGATCTTCGGCCGTGTGCACATGGCCCGGGCAATTTCCAGGCGGCGCTGCTGGCCATAGGACAACTCGCCAGCCAGACGATTGGCGCAGTCGACCAGGTCGACCACCTCCAGCCAGTAAAACGCATGATCCAGAGCATCGCTCTCGGCCTTGCGGTAGGCCTTGGTATTGAGCACCCCAGCCAGCAGGTTGCGGTTTACCCACATGTGCTGGGCAACCAACAGGTTTTCCACCACCGACATTTCCTTGAACAGCCGGATGTTCTGGAAGGTACGCGCCAGGCCTGCACGGTTGACCAGGTGGGTACCGCCGAACATCTTGTAATACAGGCGGCTGGCAAAGCGCGCTGGGGATAGGAAGTCCGCGGCCTGGAAGCGTTCGCCGAGCAACTGGATGACATTGGTGTGGCTGCCGCGCACGTTGAGCTCGATGCGCCCGCCACTGGCCTTGTAAAAACCGGTCAAGCAGTTGAACACCGTGGTCTTGCCGGCACCGTTGGGGCCGATCAAAGCGAAGATCTGATTGCGTTTGACCTTCAGGCTGACATCACTGAGCGCCTTGATGCCACCGAACTGCATCATCAGGTTATCGACCGAGAGAATGATTTCGTCGCTCATGGCGCCACTCCTTTACGTGGGGTCACGCCGCTGCGGCTGATGCGGATCAAGCCTCGCGGTCGCCAGATCATCATCAGCACCATCAGCACGCCAAACAGCAGCACGCGGTATTCCGAGAAGCTGCGCAGCAGCTCTGGCGCAACGGTCAGCACGAACGCCGCGATCACCACGCCGACGGTCGAGCCCATGCCGCCAAGCACGACGATGGCAAGAATCAGCGCCGACTCGAAGAAGGTGAAAGACGACGGGTTGACGAAACCTTGGTAGGTAGCGAAGAACACCCCTGCCAGGCCCGCAGTAGAAGCACCGAGGGTGAAGGCCGAGAGTTTCACCAGCACGTGGTTCAGGCCCATCGAGCGGCAGGCGATCTCGTCTTCGCGCAGCGCCTCCCAAGCGCGGCCGACCGGCATGCGGGTGAGCCGGTGTTTGATGTAAAGCACCGCCAGCACCACCAGGAACAACACGGCGTAGATGAACACGAACTTGAGGTTGGCGTTGTAATCGATGCCAAGGAATTCGTGGATCGGCACACCGCCATCCTTGGCCCTGCGGCCGAACTCCAGGCCGAAGAAGGTCGGCGCTGGCGCGGGCATACCGTTCGGGCCACCGGTGAAGGACAACCAGTTGTTCAGTACCAGGCGAATGATCTCGCCAAAGCCCAGCGTCACAATGGCCAGGTAGTCCCCGTGCATTCGCAATACCGGGAAGCCGAGAATGCACCCGGCCAGCGCCGCAGCGATGGCCGCCAGCGGTAGCACGCTCCAGAAACCCAGGCCCAGGTACTGGTAACCCAGCGCCAGACCGTAGGCACCAATGGCATAGAACGCCACATAGCCAAGGTCGAGCAAACCGGCCAGGCCGACCACGATGTTCAGGCCAAGGCCCAGCAACACGTAGATCAGGCCGAGGATGACCACAGTCAGCAGGTATTTGTTGGCGAACACCGGGAAGATGATGGCAATCACCACCAGAGCCGGGATGATGTAGCGCAGCCGCGAGGTGTAGCCCGGCTCGCGCACATGCACGCCCGAACCACCGCTCTCGAAGCCTGCCAGCATACGCCGACCGGCAGCGGTTTGGACGTAAAGGCTGAGCAGAAAGCGCCCGAGCATCACCCCGCCGACCAGCCACGCTACCCGGCGAGGCTCGGCATTGAAGGAGTAACCGTCGAGCACCACGCCGACGATCGGGCCGAACACGATCAGCGCCAGCAAACCGGCGACGATGGTTTCGAGCAGGCTGCGTTTGATATCGAAACCTTTGGTTTCGGAGGCAGAGGCAATTTTGGCAATCGACATGTTCACACCTTAGCCACGAGCGGGCGGCCCAGCAGGCCTTGCGGGCGGAAGATAAGGATCATCACCAGCAGGGAGAAACTGAACACATCCTTGTAATCGGAGTTGATCAGGCCAGAGAACAGCGACTCGGAAATCCCCAGGATGATCCCGCCGAGCATGGCGCCAGGCAGCGACCCGATGCCGCCCAGTACCGCGGCGGTGAAGGCCTTGATACCGATGATGAAGCCGGCGTAGAAGTCGAAGGTGCCGTAGTTCAGGGTGATCAACACGCCGGCCAGTGCAGCCATCACCGCACCGATGACGAATACATAGGAAATTACCCGATCGGTGTTGATGCCAAGGATCGAGGCCATCTTGCGGTCTTGCTGGGTGGCGCGGCACATGCGGCCGAGCTTGGTGTACTTGATCACGTAGGTCAGCAGCCCCATGCCAACGAACGCCGCTACCAGAATGAAGATCTTGGTGTAGGTCAGTTGCACGAAGCCGGTGCCGACCTCGATGCGCATGGCACCTTCGAGTAGGGTCGGCACGCCTTGCTGGCGGGCGCCCTGGCTGATCTGCGCGTAGTTCTGCAGGATCAACGAAATGCCGATGGCACTGATCAGCGGTGCCAGCCGGGTGGAGTTACGCAGGGGTTTGTAGGCGATGCGCTCGATGGTGAAGCCATAGACGCCCGTGACGACGATGGTGAACAACAACGTGCCCAGCATCAGCAGAGGAAACGATTCGATACCGAAGTACGCCAGCAATGCCAGGCTGATCGCCGCGAGGTACGCGGAGATCATGTACACCTCGCCGTGCGCGAAGTTGATCATGCCGATAATGCCATAGACCATTGTGTAGCCGATGGCGATCAGGCCATAGACCGACCCTAGGGTCAGGCCATTGACCAGTTGCTGCAGGAAAATACCATCCATAACGCAATCTCACCTGAGCGAGGCTGCACGCGCGCAGATGCCCACGAGCTACCGATGAGGCAGCCTTGGCAGCGCAGCACGATGCAGGCCTCCGAATAAGGACAGGTACCGCAGGGGCAATGGCCCGGACGGGCGTCCGGGCCGGCTGCCGTTATTATTTTTGTTTTTCCAGCTGGTGGTACTTGCCTTGGGCATCCCACTGGTAGACCACGTAATCGGAGACGGTCAGGTCGCCCTTTTCATCCCACTTCTTCTGGCCCATGACGGTTTGCACTGGGTTGGCCTTGAGCCACTTGGCAGCGTCTTCGCCTTTGTTCGACTTGGCACCGTTGAACCCAGCGGCCAGCGCCTGCAGCGAGGCGTAAGCGTAGAGGGTGTAGCCTTCAGGCTCGGTACCTGCTTTGCGGAACTCTTCCACCACAGCCTTGCTGTCAGGCAGCAGGCGCGGGTCGGCGCCGAAGGTCATGTACACGCCATCGACGTACTGAGCACCACCGGCGGTGGACACCAATTCGTCGGTGACGATGCCATCATCGGACATGAACTTGACGTCCTTCAGACCCTGCTCGCGCAGTTGACGCACCAGCGGGCCGGCTTCAGGGTGCAGGCCACCGAAGTAGACCACGTCGGCACCGGCAGCGCGGATCTTGGTGACCACGGCGCTGAAGTCTTTCTCGCCACGGGTCAGGCCTTCGTACAGCACCGGCTTGACGCCGCGTTTTTCAAGCTGCGCCTTGGTGGCATCGGCCAGGCCTTGGCCGTAGGTGTCCTTGTCGTGCAGCACGGCAACTTTCTTGCCTTTGAGTACGTCGACGATGTAATCACCGGCGACGATGCCCTGCTGATCGTCACGGCCGCACATGCGGAACATGGCGCCAAGACCGCGCTCGGTGACCTGTGGGTTGGTGGAGCCTGGGGTGATGGCGATCACGCCGGCTTCGTCATAGACCTCAGAAGCGGGGATGGTGTTCGAGGAACAGAAGTGCCCTACTACGCCGATCACCTTGTCCTGGTCGACCAAGCGGTTGGCCACGGCTACGGCCTGCTTGGGCTCGCAGGCGTCATCGCCTTTGACCAGCACGATCTTCTCGCCATTCACGCCACCAGCGGCATTGATCTTGTCGGCCGCTGCCTGCGCGCCTTTCATGTACTGCTCGCCAAACGCTGCGTTAGCCCCGGTCATGGGGCCCGCGACGCCGATCTTGACGTCGGCCTGAACATACGAAGAAACACCCAGTGCCGTAGCGACGGCCAGAGCCAGGAAACCTTTCTTGTAAAACGTCTGCGACATGAGGCGGTGCTCCTAGAGTTTTTTTGGTTGGCACTACAACTTCTCAGCCCGTTGCTCCGAGCAAGCGCCGTGCCATCGGTTTTGTATTCCGGGAAATCACAGGGTCAAGGTCGCCTGCGAGCGACCGATGGGCGTCTCTTTATTGAGCGTGCAACCGTCTGCGACGCCAAAGGCGCCACCACACGTAAAGACAAGGCGCAACCAAACAGTGCCATCATTGCAACCATGCCAAGTGTTAACGTGCAACCATGCTGTAACAGTAGACGTCACCGAAGTGCACACCGCTGGTGCGCAAGTGCTACAGCCAGCACCGTTTCAAGGCTCGCCTGTGCACGAAAACCTCGCCTGGTTTGGCAGTAAAGGCACTTATGGCGACTTGGGCCTCATCCATAAAGGCCGGCGCAGACACTACGGCGGGCAAAAGACTGGCACAATGTGCAGCATTCGCCGCTTCTGGAGTCACATTGATGAGCGAGAGCGCATTCGCCGAGCGCATCGTGCACAACCTGCTCGACACTGATTTCTACAAGCTCACCATGATGCAGGGCGTGCTACACAACTACCCGGATGCTGATGTGGAGTGGGAGTTTCGCTGCCGCAACGGTGAGGATCTACGCCCCTACCTGGCTGACATCCGCCACCAGCTCGAACTGCTAAGCGACCTGACGCTCGATGATGGCCAACTGGGTTTTCTCGAACGCATCAGCTTCCTCAAGCCAGACTTCCTACGCTTTCTGCGCCTGTTCCGGTTCAACCTGCGCTATGTGCACGTTGGTATCGAGAACGATCAATTGGCCCTGCGGCTCAAAGGCCCATGGCTGCACGTGATTCTTTTCGAAGTACCGCTACTGGCCATCATCAGCGAAGTGCGCAACCGCCACCTGCACCCGCGCATGCGCCTGGCCGAAGCCCGGGACCAGCTCTATCGCAAGTTCGACTGGCTGCGCGCCAATGCCAATGACGACGAGCTGGCAAGCCTGCAAGTGGCTGATTTCGGCACGCGCCGGCGCTTTTCCAGCCGTGTTCAAGAAGAGGTGGTGCGGGTATTGCGCGATGAATTCCCTGGCCGCTTCGTGGGCACCAGCAATGTGGACCTGGCATGGAAGCTGGATATCAAACCGCTGGGCACCATGGCCCATGAATGGATAATGGCCCACCAACAGCTCGGCCCGCGCCTGATCGATAGCCAGATTGCCGCGTTGGATTGCTGGGTCCGCGAGTACCGTGGGCTGCTTGGTATCGCACTGACCGATTGCATCACCATGGATGCCTTTCTCAACGACTTCGACTTGTACTTCGCCAAGCTGTTCGACGGCCTGCGCCATGACTCTGGTGAGCCGCTGGCCTGGGCGGAAAAAGCCATCGTCCACTACCAGAAGCTGGGTATAGACCCAATGACCAAAACCCTGGTGTTCTCTGATGGCCTCAACCTCACCCGCTCGCTGGAAATTTTCCGTGCGCTGCGCGGGCGCATCAATGTCAGTTTCGGCATAGGCACCAACCTGACCTGTGACATCCCAGGGGTGGCGCCGATGAACATCGTGCTTAAAATGACCGACTGCAACGGCTCGCCGGTTGCCAAAATCTCCGACGAAGCCGCCAAGACCCAGTGCCGCGACGAGAACTTCGTCGCTTACATGCGTCATGTTTTCAACGTCCACAGCAAGGAGTAACCCATGCAAGCGGTTCAGCAAGAAATTGCCCAGGCGCTGAAAGTGCAGCCGCCGTTCGCCGATGCCGCTGCGCTCGAGGCCGAAGTCGCCCGCCGCGTGGCGTTCATCAAGGACTGCCTGGCCAATGCCCGGCTCAAGACCTTGGTGCTGGGCATTAGTGGGGGGGTCGACTCATTGACCGCAGCCCTGCTCGCCCAACGCGCGATCAACGAACTGCGCGCAGAAACCGGGGACAAGGCCTACACCTTCATCGCAGTGCGCCTGCCCTACCACGTGCAGCATGACGAGCATGACGCCCAAGCCTGCCTGGAGCTGATCAAGGCCGATGAGGTGCACACCGTCGACATCGCACCTGCAGTCAAAGCCCTCGCCGCAGAAGTGGTGGAGCTGAAGAATGGCTCACCGAGCCTGGTGGACTTCGTGGTCGGCAACGTGAAGGCGCGCACGCGCATGGTGGCCCAGTACACCATCGCTGGCGCCCGCGCAGGCCTGGTGATCGGTACCGACCATGCCGCCGAGGCGGTGATGGGCTTCTTTACCAAATTCGGTGATGGCGCCTGTGACCTCGCGCCGTTGAGCGGCTTGGTGAAAAACCAGGTGCGAGCGATCGCGCGCAGCTTTGGTGCGCCAGAGGCGCTGGTGGAGAAGGTGCCGACGGCCGATCTCGAAGACCTCGAACCCGGTAAACCCGACGAGGCTTCCCATGGCGTGACCTACCAGCAGATCGATGACTTCCTGCATGGGCTGCCGGTGGATCAGGCCGCGTTCGACATCATCGTCGCCACCTACCGCAAGACCCAGCACAAGCGCGAACTGCCGTTCGCCCCGTGAAAAACAACCGGGGCCGCATGGCGGCCCCGGCCTTATCTGCGCGCTTACTTGAGCGTTACAGTGCCTTTCATCATCGAGATGTGGCCAGGGAACGAGCAGAAGAAGCCGTACTTCTGATCAGCTGCAAGCTTGGACACATCGAACGTAAGCTTGTCGGTCTCGCCTGCACCGATGATCTTGGTGTGGGCGATGACTCGCTCATCACCGTCTTTGAGGTAGCTTTTCTCGATCCCGGCGGACAGACCGTCGGTTGCGATTGCCTGCATGTCAGCTTCCTTGCTGATCACCACGTTGTGCCCCATGACGTTCTTCGGCAGGTTGCCGGAGTGGGTCAGGGTGACGGTGAATTCTTTGCAGCTTTTATCGACGACGATGTCCTTGGTGTTGAACGACATCTGGTCGGTCGAGTCAACGGTCACCGAGCACTCGGCGGCGAAGACAGAAGCGCTGGCGAGGGTCAGCAGGGATACCGCTACAGCTTTCGCAAACATCATGAATCTCCTTGGCAGGGTTTTATCAATTGCGATACTGCCTGAACCCTTTCAGCCCTGCATGATGTGGGTCAAGGGCATGTCAAGTGGCCAGCCAGTAGAATTGTTCAATGGATTGTATACAACCAATCTAAGGGCACATCATGCACTTTTAATAGACGATGGGACAACATTTGAATTAGGAGCCATCGCTATGTCCCTCTCAAGTTTCATGAACAGCTTGCTCGCCGCCTACGCCCAGGGCGCCACAGGGGCCAGTTGCGAATTCTCGCGGCCGGAGTAGATCCACAATTGGAGGGATCGGACCATTGGCATTACCCTGTGGCCATCTGACTGGAGAAGCAGGATGTCCTTACGTTCCATTTGTGTTTTCTGTGGTGCCAGCATCGGCACCAACCCCGCCTACCGTGAAGCCGCTGTGGCACTGGGCCAGGCGATTGCCCGGCGAGGCATGACATTGGTCTATGGCGGTGGCGCGGTAGGCTTGATGGGTACAGTGGCTGATGCAGCCATGGCGGCCGGTGGCGAAGTGATCGGGATCATTCCCGAAAGCCTGATGAATGCTGAAATTGGCCACAAAGGCCTGAGCCGATTGGAAGTGGTCGACGGCATGCACGCCCGCAAGGCGCGCATGGCTGAATTGAGCGACGCCTTCATAGCTCTGCCGGGTGGCTTGGGCACACTGGAGGAGCTGTTCGAGGTATGGACCTGGGGGCAATTGGGCTACCACGCCAAGCCGCTGGGGCTGCTCGATGTGAACGGCTTCTATGAAAAGCTCGGCGGGTTCCTCGACCACATCGTCGAAGAAGGCTTCGTGCGGCCTGCGCATCGGGCAATGTTGCTGCTGGCGCAGCAAGCAGATCAACTGCTGGACGCCATGGCGCATTTCGAGTCGCCCGTAGTGCCGAAGTGGGTCGACAAGCAGCCAGATTGATCGCGACGGCGATCCTGGCTACTTGCCCCCTGCTGAAGCGGCTTCAGCCACGAAGAAGCCGTCACCGCAAAACAGGTCCGCCGCTCTCAGGAGGCTCTGTGGAGCACCTGGGAGCTTAGCGTGGTATCACGGGTTGCCGTGGCTTCTTACCCTTGCCGCCACCACTCTTGGCCGCTTCTTTGCGCTCCTTGGCCGCTTGCTGGTTACGGGCAAACGCCTCGGCCTTGGCTTTCTCGCGCTTGTCCCACGGCTTGCTGCCATCGCTACCACGCGGCGGCAGGCCAGTGTGCTGGGTCAGGATCTTCTGGTCCTTGCCCACCTTGTGGCTGCCAGCTGGGGTAGAGTTCTTGCGGCGCGCGCTCTGGTAGCTATCGGTCTGCGGCTGGTGCAGCGGGATCAGCTGGTGCTTGCCCGGGCCGATCAAGTCGGCACGGCCCATGCGCTGCAGCGCCTCACGCAGCATCGGCCAACCCTTGGGGTCGTGATAGCGCAAAAACGCCTTGTGCAGGCGGCGTTGCTCATCGCTCTTGACGATCTCGACGCCTTCGCTCTTGTAAGTGACCTTGCGCAGCGGGTTCTTGCCCGAGTGGTACATGGCCGTGGCAGACGCCATCGGCGACGGATAGAACGCCTGCACCTGATCGGCGCGGAAGCCATTGCCCTTGAGCCACAGGGCCAGGTTCATCATGTCTTCATCGGTGGTGCCTGGGTGCGCTGCGATGAAGTACGGGATCAGGTACTGCTCCTTGCCCGCCTCTTTGGAGAACTTCTCGAACATACGCTTGAAGCGGTCATAGGTGCCGATGCCCGGCTTCATCATCTTGTCCAACGGACCACGCTCGGTGTGCTCCGGGGCAATCTTCAGGTAACCGCCAACATGGTGGGTGACCAGTTCCTTGACGTACTCCGGCGACTCAACCGCCAGGTCGTAACGCAGGCCCGAAGCGATCAGGATCTTCTTCACCCCCGGCAAGGCACGGGCCTTGCGGTACAGCTCGATCAGCGAGCTGTGGTCGGTGTTGAGGTTTTCACAGATGCCCGGGAACACGCACGATGGCTTACGGCAGTGCTTCTCGATGTCGTGGCTCTTGCAGGCGATGCGGTACATGTTGGCGGTTGGCCCGCCAAGGTCGGAGACCACGCCGGTGAAGCCCGGCACCTTGTCGCGCATCTCCTCGATCTCGTTGAGGATCGACTCGTGGGAGCGGTTCTGGATGATGCGGCCTTCATGCTCGGTAATCGAACAGAAGGTGCAGCCACCGAAGCAGCCGCGCATGATGTTGACCGAGAAGCGGATCATCTCGTAAGCCGGGATGCGCTGCTTGCCGTAGGCCGGGTGTGGCACTCGCGCGTAAGGCATGCCGAACACGTAGTCCATCTCTTCGGTGCTCATCGGAATGGGTGGCGGGTTGAACCACACATCCACTTCGCCGTGCTTCTGCACCAGAGCGCGGGCATTACCCGGGTTGGTCTCCAGGTGCAGCACGCGGTTGGCGTGGGCGTAGAGTACCGGGTCATTACGCACCTTCTCGAACGACGGCAGGCGAATTACCGACTTCTCTCGGGTCACGCTGGGGCTGTCGAGAATTTGTACGACCTTGGCTTCGTTCGGGTCGTCCTGCTCGCCCTTGGCCTGCTCGATGGCACAGGCTTGGGTGTCCTGGGTGTTCACGTAGGGGTTGATGATCTTGTCAACGCGCCCTGGGCGATCGATACGGGTCGAGTCGATCTCGAACCAGCCTTGCGGTGTATCGCGGCGCACGAATGCGGTGCCGCGCACGTCGGTGATGGTTTCGATCTTCTCGCCATTGGACAGGCGCTGGGCCACTTCGACGACCGCGCGCTCAGCGTTGCCGAACAGCAGGATGTCGGCGCTGGCGTCGATCAGAATCGAGTGGCGAACCTTGTCCTGCCAATAGTCATAGTGGGCAATGCGGCGCAGCGAAGCCTCGATGCCTCCGAGCACGATCGGCACATGCTTGTAGGCTTCCTTGCAGCGTTGGCTATACACAAGGCTAGCCCGATCCGGGCGGCTACCGGCAAGGCCACCGGGGGTGTAGGCGTCGTCGGAACGAACCTTTTTGTCCGCGGTGTAGCGGTTGATCATCGAATCCATGTTGCCGGCGGCCACCCCGAAGAACAGGTTCGGCTCGCCTAGCTTCATGAAGTCGTCTTTGGACTGCCAATTGGGCTGGGCGATGATGCCCACGCGAAAGCCCTGGGCCTCCAGCAAGCGGCCAATGATGGCCATGCCGAACGACGGGTGGTCGACGTAGGCATCACCGGTCACGATGATGATGTCGCAGGAATCCCAGCCGAGCAGATCCATCTCCTCCCTGCTCATTGGCAGGAAAGGTGCTGGCCCGAAGCATTCGGCCCAGTACTTGGGATAGTCGTAGAGTGGTTTGGCTGCTTGCATGTCAGTGACCGGTTCTGGTGTGCAGGGAAATCGCGGGCGCGGAATATAGCACAAATTTTGACCAAATCCGACGGTGGTTGTCGGATTCATGGGTTCAGCCCAGTGGCTTATTCGTCGTCGTCGAAGTTGTACATGCCCGGCGCAAGGTTCTCGAAGCGGGTGTACTTGCCGATGAACGCCAGGCGCACGAATCCGATGGGGCCGTTACGCTGCTTGCCGATGATGATTTCCGCCACGCCCTTGTGTTCGGTTTCGGGGTGGTACACCTCGTCGCGGTACACGAACATGATCACGTCGGCGTCCTGCTCGATCGCACCGGACTCACGCAAGTCGGAGTTCACCGGGCGCTTGTTCGGCCGCTGTTCCAGGGAGCGGTTGAGCTGCGAGAGCGCAATCACCGGGCAGTTGAATTCCTTGGCCAAGGCTTTCAGGGAGCGGGAAATTTCGGAAATTTCGTTGGTCCGGTTGTCACCGGCCGACCCTGGGATCTGCATCAGCTGCAGGTAGTCGACCATGATCATGGCGATCTCGCCATGCTCTCGGGCCAGACGCCGGGTGCGCGCGCGCATCTCGGACGGGCTGATGCCCGCAGTATCGTCGATGAACAGCTTGCGGTCGTTGAGCAGGTTGACGGCCGAGGTCAAGCGCGGCCAGTCGTCGTCGTCCAGCTGACCGGAACGCACCTTGGTCTGGTCGATGCGGCCGAGCGACGAGAGCATACGCATGATCAGCGATTCGCCTGGCATCTCTAGGGAGAACACCAGCACCGCTTTGTCGGTGCGCAGAACGGCGTTCTCCACCAGGTTCATGGCAAAGGTGGTCTTACCCATCGATGGGCGGCCCGCGACAATGATCAGGTCGGCTGCCTGCAGTCCGCTGGTCTTTTCGTCCAGATCGGTGAAGCCGGTGGATACGCCGGTGATGTCGCTGTCGGAGTTGAACAGCGTGTCGATACGGTCGATGGCCATGGTCAACAGTTCGTTGACCCCCACCGGGCCGCCGGTCTTCGGCCGCGCCTCGGCGATCTGGAAGATCTGCCGTTCAGCATCGTCGAGGATTTCTTCGGCGTTGCGCCCTTGCGGGTTGAAGGCGTTGTCGGCGATATCGGTACTGATGCTGATCAGTTGGCGCAGCGTCGCACGCTCGCGAATGATCGCGGCGTAGGCCTTGATGTTGGCTACCGAGGGCGTGTTCTTGGCGAGCTCTGCCAAGTACGCAAGGCCACCGACCTGGGATGAAAGGCCTTCCTTGTCCAGTTGCTCGTGCAGGGTGACGACGTCGAACGGTTGGTTGGCGTCGGCCAGTTTGTGCACGGCACGGAAGATCAAGCGGTGGTCATGCCGGTAGAAGTCGCCATCCGACACTTGGTCCAGCACCCGCTCCCAGGCGTTGTTGTCCAGCATCAGGCCACCGAGCACGGCCTGTTCGGCCTCGATGGAATGCGGCGGCACCTTCAGGGCTGCGGTTTGCAGGTCGAGCTGTTCGGAGTTGGTGATCTCGTTCATGGCCACGAAAGAATTCTGGAGGATGAAAAAGACAAAGGGCACGGCCTGAATGAACAGGACCGTGCCCGATGTTAACCGGCTATCCCGTTAGGGACCACCGGTCAGCGCAGCTTAGGCAGCTACGACGACCACACGTACGGTGGCTTCAACGTCGCTGTGCAGGTGCACGGCTACGTCGTATTCGCCAACTTGACGGATGGTGCCGTTCGGCAGACGAACTTCAGCTTTGGCCACTTCAACGCCGGAGGCGGTCAGGGCGTCAGCGATATCGTGGGTGCCGATCGAACCGAACAGCTTGCCTTCGTCGCCAGCGGTGGCAGTGATGGTCACTTCCAGCTCGGCCAGTTGGGCAGCACGGCTTTCAGCCGAAGATTTACGGTCAGCAGCTGCTTTTTCCAGCTCGGCGCGACGCTCTTCGAACGCAGCCAGGTTGGCGGCGTTGGCAACGGTGGCCTTGCCGAATGGCAGCAGGAAGTTACGGCCGTAACCAGCCTTAACTTTTACTTTGTCGCCCAGGTTGCCCAGGTTAGCGACTTTTTCCAGCAGGATCAGTTCCATTTGGTAAAACCTCTTAACTTTTAACCTTCACCGTTCGCGGAGTCTTTCCCCGGAGGGGACTTGCGACCGCGAAAATCAATCAGGCTGTCGACAATGGCCAGGACCATCAGCAACGGGTAGATCAGCTGCATGATCAGCGGCAACGTCACGTACATGCCCACCAGCCAGAAACCGGCCAGTCGCCCCTGTGCCACCAGCCCATGCATCAAAGCGATGCCGGCCAGCACCAGAACCAGGCTGGATGCCGATGCCAGGATGATGAATTGCGACCCGATGAACGGAGCCACCACCATCACTGCCACCAATACCGCCATGGTCTGCTTTGGCAACTTCAACGCGCGAAACTCGCGGCCGAAGCCTCCAGGGTTGTACAACGCCGCCTGCCAATAACGCGCCAGCACCAGGGCCAACACGCTGAACAATTGCACCGTCACTGCTGTGGAGGCGACCAGCACAGGGCGGATCAGCTCACCGGAGAGCACCGGCTGCCCTTCGATTTTCGGCATGGCTTCGGCAAATGCCTTGGCCAGCACATCGAAGGTTTGCGCCAGCGCCATGTCGAGCACGAGGCTGAAAACCACGGCGAACACGGCACTGGCAAGCAGCACACGGCTCCAGGGATGCTCGGCGCGCAGCAGCGCGGCCAGGCCCAGGGCACCGGCGATCACCAAAAAGGTGATCGGATCGCCCATGAACCACACGGCCAGCCCGGCCAGCAGGCCGCCAGCGACGACCGTTGAAGCATCCTTGAAGCCACGCCGCAGCAGCACAAGGCTGCCAGCAGCGGCACTCAACCAGAACAGCAGCGGCAGTACCGCGCTGATGACCACCACCAGGGTGGCCTGCACACGACCGCGCATGATGAAACTTGCTAACGCTCGCATGCTAATCCCTTACTGCTTGTCGACGACCCGGTCTCAGCGGCCGTGGCTGTCGGTGTAGGGCAGCAGGGCCAGGAAGCGGGCGCGCTTGATAGCGGTAGCCAGCTGACGCTGATAACGAGCTTTGGTACCGGTGATACGGCTTGGAACGATCTTGCCGGTTTCGGATACGTAAGCTTTCAGGGTGTTGAGATCTTTGAAGTCGATCTCTTTCACGTCTTCAGCAGTGAAGCGGCAGAATTTACGACGACGGAAGAAACGTGCCATTTAATAGGCTCCTCTAAAGGTCCGTGGATTACTCGTCAGCGTTATCGCTGGAGTCGCTGTCATTGCTGTCGTCGCCATCGGCGGATTCAGCATGCTCAGGACGCTCACGACGCTCACGGCGCTCGCTGCGGTTTTCTTCAGCCTTCAGCATCTCGGATTGGCCGGTTACGGCTTCGTCGCGACGGATGACGAGGTTACGGATAACGGCATCGTTGTAGCGGAAGTTGTCTTCCAGCTCGGCCAGGGCCTTGCCGGTGCACTCAACGTTCAGCATCACGTAGTGAGCCTTGTGAACATTGTTGATTGCGTAGGCCAGTTGACGACGGCCCCAGTCTTCCAGGCGGTGGATTTTGCCGCCATCTTCTTCGATCAGCTTGGTGTAACGCTCAACCATGCCGCCGACTTGCTCGCTCTGGTCCGGGTGAACCAGGAAGATGATTTCGTAATGACGCATGAATGCTCCTTACGGGTTAGTAGTCTGCCAGCGAATCTGGTCAGACAAGGAGTGAATGACACTGTATGTCTTGCACGGAGGGAAGGCACATGGGCGCCTGCCAGCTCGGCAAGGGGCGCAATTGTAGAGAAGGCTTGGCGCACAAGCAAGGTGATTGGTGATTATTTGAACAGCCTGATACATATTCACAGGCTGATGGCCCGTTCGCGGATTAACCCGCTCCTACTGCAGCCGCGCAAGGCATGAGCCTACGCGATAGCGATCGGAGCGGATTGACCCGCAAGGGCAGAAGCAGGCTGGATATCAGCGCTTGGCCTGACGCTGGCGCACGGCTTCGAACAGGCAGACGCCTGTGGCCACCGACACGTTCAAACTGCTGACGCTACCGCTCATGGGCAGTTTCACGAGGAAATCGCAATGCTCCCGGGTCAAGCGGCGCATGCCCTTGCCTTCTGCACCCATGATCATCACCAGCGGGCCGGTGAGGTCCTGCTGATAAATCTCCTGCTCGGCCTCGCCGGCAGTCCCGACCACCCAAAGGCCACGCTGCTGCAGCTTCTCCAGTGTGCGCGCCAGGTTGGTCACCGCCACCAGCGGAATCACCTCGGCTGCACCGCAAGCGACCTTGCGCACCACCGGTGTCAGGGTGGCCGACTTGTCCTTGGGCACAATCACTGCAGTTGCACCGGCAGCGTCGGCGGTGCGCAGGCAGGCGCCAAGGTTGTGCGGGTCGGTCACGCCATCGAGCACCAAAATCAGCGGCGGGGTTTCAGTACGCTCAAGCAACTCCTCGAGCATCAATTCGCCCCACACCTGGCTCGGGCTGACCTCGGCAACGACGCCTTGGTGCACACCCTCGACCCAGGCATCCATCTCACGGCGCTCGGCCTGGCCGACCGGCACCCGGTTTTCTGCGGCCAGTGCCAACAGCGCCTGCATGCGCGGCTCGCTGCGCCCCTCAGACAGCCAGATCTGCTTGACCCGCTTGGGATGATGCTGCAGCAATGCCTGCACGGCGTGTACGCCGTAGATTTTTTCCAGCTGACTCATGACTTGTTCTTGCTCTTGCGTGGCGCGCCGGACTTCGACGGGCCTTTACGGTGCTTGGTCGGCTTGCCGGACGTTTTGGCACCCTTGTCAGACTTGCTGCTGGCGTGGCCGCCACTGCGCGCCTCGCTCATCAGTGCCTTTTTCATCTCGCGGCTCTTGCGCACTTCGGCATTACGCTGCACGGCGTCTTTGGGGAAGTACGCTTCGGCCGCTTCGCTTTTGCGGCTGCGCGGCTTGGGTGTAGCCCTGGCTTCGACTGGCGCTTGAGGCGCGGCTTCGCCCGCTTCGCTCTGCGGCGTAGCGCTACCACGGCCTTTGCGGCCGACAGGCGCACTGAGCTGCTGCTCAGAGACTTCGAAGTCGATCTTGCGCTCGTCGAGGTCAACGCGCATGACCTTGACCTCGATGGTATCGCCCAAACGGAAACTGCGACCCGTACGCTCGCCGGACAGGCGGTGGTGTACCGGATCGAAGTGGTAATAGTCACCGGGCAGCGCACTGACATGCACCAGGCCTTCGACATAAATGTCAGTCAGTTCGACGAACAGACCAAAGCCGGTGACCGCTGTGATCACACCTGGGAAGGTCTCGCCCACGCGGTCTTTCATGAACTCGCACTTGAGCCAGTTGACCACATCGCGGGTAGCTTCATCAGCGCGGCGCTCGGTCATCGAGCACTGCTCGCCAAGCTGGTCCAGAGCATTCACATCGTACGGGTAGATACGCGCCTTGGGGATGCTCATGGCACCGGCACGCTTGACGTGCGGGGTATCGACCTTGGAGCGGATGACGCTTCGGATTGCACGGTGCACGAGCAAGTCCGGGTAACGGCGGATCGGCGAGGTGAAGTGCGTGTACGCCTCGTAGTTCAAGCCGAAGTGGCCGTTGTTGTCGGTGCTGTACACCGCCTGGCTCAACGAGCGCAGCATCACGGTCTGGATCAGATGGAAGTCCGGGCGCCCGGCAATGCTCGCCAGCAGTGCCTGATAGTCCTTCGGCGATGGGTCCTTGCCCTTGTGCAGGGTCAGCCCAAGTTCGCCGAGGAAAGCGCGCAGCTTTTCCAAACGCTCCGGTGGCGGGCCGTCATGCACCCGATAGAGAGCCGGGACTTCGTGCTTTTGCAAGAACGCTGCAGTGGCAACGTTCGCCGCCAGCATGCACTCTTCGATCAGTTTGTGCGCCTCGTTGCGCACCGTCGGGCGGATTTCCGCGATCTTACGATCTTCCCCGAAGATGATACGGGTTTCCTGGGTTTCGAAGTCGATGGCACCACGGGCATGACGGGCATCCACCAGCACTTTGTACAGGTTGTACAGGTTCTTGAGGTCCGGCAGAACCGCTTTGTACTCTTCTCGCAGCGCCTTGCCCTCGCGGGTACGGGCATGCTCAAGCATGCTGCTGACCTTGTTGTAGGTTAGCCGGGCATGGGAGTGGATGACGCCTTCGTAGAACTGATAATCGACCATCTGGCCGGCTTTATTCATGGTCATTTCGCAGACCATGGCCAACCGATCGACGTGCGGGTTCAGCGAGCAAAGACCGTTGGAAAGCTCCTCAGGCAGCATCGGCACCACACGCTCGGGGAAATAGACCGAGTTGCCGCGTTGCTGGGCTTCGTTATCCAGGGCAGAACCCAGGCGCACGTAGCTGGACACGTCGGCGATTGCCACGTAGAGGCGCCAGCCACCGGAGAACATGCGCAGCTTGCCCAAGGGTTCGCAGTACACGGCATCATCGAAGTCGCGCGCGTCCTCGCCGTCGATGGTGACGAATGGCAGATGGCGCAGGTCGATACGCTTCTCTTTGTCCTTCTCCTGGACTTCGGAGCGGAACTTGCGCGCTTCCTTGACCACATCGTCTGGCCAGACATGGGGAATGTCGTAGCTGCGCAGGGCAACGTCGATTTCCATGCCCGGGGCCATGTAGTTGCCGATCACCTCGACCACATCACCCTGGGGTTGGAAGCGCGGCGTAGGCCAGTGGGTGATCTTGATCTCGACGAACTGGCCAATCTTGGCCCCCCCGTTGCGCCCGGCGGTTACCAGCACTTCCTGCTGGATCTTCGGGTTGTCCGGCGTGACATAGCCGATGCCGCCTTCTTCGAAGTAGCGGCCGACTACGCTTTCATGCCCACGGGAGACGACTTCGACCAGCACGCCTTCGCGACGGCCACGGCGGTCGACGCCAGAAACACGGGCCAGGGCGCGGTCGCCGTCGAACACCAGGCGCATCTGCGCAGGGCTCAGGAACAGGTCTTCACTGCCGTCATCAGGGATCAGGAAACCAAAACCGTCACGGTGGCCGGAGACGCGGCCGCAGATAAGGTCGAGCTTGTCCACCGGGGCATAAGTGCCGCGCCGGGTATAGATAAGCTGGCCGTCGCGCTCCATGGCGCGCAGTCGGCGGCGCAGCGCTTCGATCTGGTCTTCCTCATGAAGACCGAATTCTGCCGCCAGCTCCTCGCGCGCGGCCGGTTCGCCACGGTCGGCAAGGCGCTGCAGGATCAGCTCACGGCTGGGGATAGGGTTGTCGTATTTTTCCGCTTCGCGAGCGGCCTCGGGATCGAGGGATTGCCAATCGGCCATCAGAAGGGGTTCACCTTGGTATATATAGATAGGAATTCTGGCATGTGCGTATTGAAACCGGAAATGTCAGCCTTGGACAGCCCCCGCTGCTGCATATAAAGAGGGGCAAATGGCCTTCGGAATCAACAAGTTGAATTTTTTGAAATTTTTTTTGCTTGGGGGGTTTACAGCCCCCGAGGCCGTCCGTATAGTGCGCACCACAACGACGGACAACCCCGAAGTTGTAGTAGAGATGAGCGGCGCTGTAAAGCATCAGGTAATCTCGAAATGTGTGCCCAGGTGGCGGAATTGGTAGACGCGCTGGTTTCAGGTATCAGTGGCTTAACGGCCGTGGAAGTTCGAGTCTTCTCCTGGGCACCAAGTATTTCAAGTAACAGATGACCAAGGATCTGTTACTACTGTGTGAAGCGAACGATAGTCGCATTCAACAGATGATGTAAAGCTTTGCCCAGGTGGCGGAATTGGTAGACGCGCTGGTTTCAGGTATCAGTGACTTAACGGTCGTGGAAGTTCGAGTCTTCTCCTGGGCACCATACAAAAACCCACTAGCTTGCTAGTGGGTTTTTTCTTGCCTGCATTTTTTATCCCCTCCCCTGGCGACGGCGGCATTGCCCATCGGTCTGCCCATGAATTTCTCGTCAGCCGGCCACATGAGAAACGATTTCGTTTACCATTGTTTCCGAATATGTAGCCGTAAGCGAGGAAGTACCCGCATGACGATCCGCCCGCAACCGCTGATGCGCACCCTGGCAGCCGCAATTCTGAGCCTGGTGATCGGCGCCCCGGCCGCCATGGCAGATGAGCCGGTCACCCTGACCATGTACAACGGCCAGCACAAGGAAATCGGCGAAGCCATCGCCAAGGCCTACGAGGCCAAGACCGGCATCCACATCAATATCCGCAAGGGCAGCAGCAATCAGCTGGCTAGCCAGGTCATCGAAGAAGGCGACCGCTCGCCAGCCGACCTGATCTACACCGAAGAATCCCCACCATTGAACAACCTGGGCGAACTGGGCCTGCTGGCTAAGATCGATGACGCCACAGCCAACATGGTGCCCAAGGAATATGTAGGCGCCAACGGCACTTGGATGGGTATCACGGCGCGTACCCGTATCGTGGTCTTCAATCCGAAAAAGGTGGACGAAAAAGACCTGCCGACAACGGTCATGGACTTCGCCAGCCCGGAGTGGGAAGGTCGCGTAGGCTATGTGCCGACCAGCGGCGCTTTCCAGGAGCAGGCCGTGGCCATCTTGAAGATGCACGGGCGTGAGGCCACCGAAGAATGGCTGACTGGACTCAAGGCTTTCGGCAAGACGTACACCAACAACATGGTCGCCCTGAAGGCCGTTGAAAAGGGTGAAGTCGCTGCGGTCCTGGTGAACAACTACTACTGGTATGCACTTGAGCGCGAGCGCGGCAAGCTGGACAGCAAGCTCTACTATCTGGCCGATGGCGATGCCGGCAACCTGGTCACCATCTCCGGCGCCGCAGTGGTCAAGGCCAGCAAACACCCGAAAGAGGCACAGGCGCTGCTCAACTGGATGGCCAGCGAAGAAGGCCAGCGCGTGATCACCCAGACCACCGCCGAGTACCCGCTGCACAAGGGCATGGTTTCCGATCGCGGACTGAAACCGTTCGAAGACCTGCGCCCACCGAAAATCTCGCCTGCCGATCTGGGCAATGCCGAGGAAGCGATCGAGCTTGAACGCGAGGTCGGCCTGCTCTGATGACTGCTGCCCTGTCCCAGCCGGTGCCGGTACGCTTCGTACCGCGCCGCAAGCGCCCATCGACCTGGGTGGTGCTGCCTGTGCTATTTCTGGTGGCGATGAGCCTGCTGCCGTTGCTGTACGTCGCCATGAAGGCCTGGGAAGCTGGGTGGCGGGAAGCACTGCACCTACTCTGGCGTCCCTTTGTCTGGGGCCTGATGCGCAATACCCTGCTGCTCATGGCTGGGGTGACGCTGGCGTGCATGGTCGTAGGCCTGGCTCTGGCCTGGCTATTGGAGCGCAGTAACCTGCCCGGCCGCCGGCTATGGGGCGTGGTGCTGTGCCTGCCGTTCGCAGTGCCGTCGTTCATCAGCAGCTTCACCTGGGTGTCGCTGAGCTCGGACTTCGAAGGGCTGGGCGGGGCGATCATGGTCATGGCGCTGTCCAAATACCCACTGGTATTCCTGCCGGTGGCCGCCACCCTGCGCAATCTCGACACTTCGCTGGAAGAGTCTGCACGCACACTGGGCTACAGCCGCTGGGGCGTGTTCCGCAAAATCACTCTGCCACTGTTGTGGCCGTCGATACTTGGCGGCGCGCTACTGATCGCATTGCACATGCTGGTCGAGTTCGGCGCCTTGTCGATCCTCGGGCTGCAGACTTTCACCACGGCGATCTACCAACAGTTCGAGCTGGAATTTAGCAACGCCAATGCGGCCATGCTCTCAGCAGTACTGCTTGCACTGTGCTTGCTGATGCTGTGGCTTGAACTGCGAGTGCGCGGCAAAGCTCGCCATGTGCGCATTGGCCAGGGCGTAGCACGCCGCGGGCAAGCTGTGCGCCTGCGAGGCTGGATGCCTTTGGGGCAACTGTTCTGCCTGGGCCTGGCCATTCTCGGCAGCGGGATTCCGCTGGCGATGCTGGGTTACTGGCTGAGCGTGGGCTCTTCGGCAGCCTTCCCGGTGGCCGCGATCAGCAAGGCTCTGCTGACCTCGTTGTCGGTTTCACTGGGGGGGGCGGGCGTCTGTGTGCTGTTGGCGTTGCCGGTCAGCTTCCTGGTGGTGCGCTACAAAGGCCGCCTGGCCATGTGGGCAGAACGCCTGCCGTACCTGCTGCACGCCCTGCCCGGCTTGGTGATCGCCCTGGCGCTGGTGGTGTTCTCGTTGCACTACGTGCCAGCGCTGTACCAGACTACCGCGCTGTTGCTGCTGGCTTATGCGCTGCTGTTCCTGCCATTGGCCCAGGCGCCGGTACGCACCGCGCTGAACAAGGCTTCGCCGACCCTCGAAGAAGCGGCCCGCACCCTGGGTGCCAGCAGCTTCGCGGCGTTCTGCCGGGTGACCCTGCCGATCATCTTCCCGGCCATGGCGGCGGCCTTCGCCTTGGTGTTCCTTGATGCAATGAAGGAGCTTACAGCTACCCTGCTGCTCAGCCCGACTGGCATGACCACCCTGGCCACTGAGGTCTGGGCGCATACGGCCAACGTCGAGTTTGCAGCGGCGGCGCCTTATGCGGCGCTGTTGATTGTGGTTTCGGGGTTGCCGGTTTATCTACTAACTACGCGGATGTATTTGAACAAAGCTTGAAAATGGGTCCAGGCTGACAGACAGCCTGGACCGCTAGCAACACAACCTTACGGGCTAGTAACATTTTCAAGATTAACTGCCTACAAATCGCAACCATCCCCAAAGTGCAATAAGTGACAAAAAAATAGCAGCTTGAACGAACCACAACCCAACAAGCACACACCGCAATCGCTCAGGGAATTTTTTCACATCTTCAACATCCAGCACTCCCTTACGAACACAAAGCGACCGTATCGACAATAAAAGAGACACCGAACCGGTACGCATTATTTTACCCAGCAAGCCCGCGTGACCAAAAATCTTTTTGTTGCCCAAAACCATCGAGCTGTTGGAAAGCAACGACTCTATGTAATTCACATAGCGAACCGAAACATATATCCATACAGCCATGATTATGAACATGGCCATCATCAAAGGAAGGCCTAACCATCTGAGGTCGAAGCCATTCATTGAGTTACCTCATACAACAACTCACCTAACATCTCGCCGATATCTCCCACGACCGAACCGCCTGCGGCGCCACCAATAGCACCCCCGATCACAGTGCACGCGAGGGCCCCCGGGCCGCCTGTCGCTATCCCGAGGAACATTACACACCCAGCTCCACCTAGAGACCCACCAATCGCCCCTCCAGCGAACGATCCCCCCGTACTACCAAGCAGGGAGCCGCCCTCCACATACCTGGCCTTCCTGCAGTCTTCTGGACGTCCGAATGCACAGGCATGATGGATACTCAAACCCGTTGAAGCTACGTCGAGCCCCAAGCCGATGTAAGTACCCGACTTTATGAAATTTGCTGCTTTCGAAACTCCAGCAACTTTCTCCGCATATCCAGCAATTTCGCCTGTGTGAAGGTAGCTCTTGGTGGAGATCTCCAGAGTTCTTTTCATCGCGCCTTTATTGCGCAGCCCTGAACCGTAAGCAGCCATTTTGTTCAACTGTTCTTCCAATCTAACGAACAAAACCATCCTCTTGGCGTAAAATTCGTCGCGTGCTTTCAGCGTCCCGCTTTTCAAATAGTGCCGATGTAATATCTCAATTTCTTCCAACGTTTTCTTGATTGCCTCAAGGTGCCTGTGCCACCCGTCGCTCACAGCTCCCACCCCCATCGACGCATGGGCCAGCAAGCTTTTCAACATCTCGTAGTTATCCAGAAAAAAATCATCTACGCCTGCGCCATTGATTTCAAGCTGGTGGTGTATCCCCGCCGCCTTCGCCATCAAAAATGCCTCATGACTCGTACATGACGGTGTATTCGGGTCGCCCACAATCACTAGCTCCCCACCAACAACTACTCCATTGGCGATATGCGCATTCAATACATCAAACTTGGCCCGCTGGTTGGCCGACATCGGGGTGTCGGCCTTCAGGGACTCATACGACTGCGCTTGCGGATTAATGAAGCTGCGCGCCTCGGACATGGTCGCACCTCACGCATACTTCTTATTGTTGATGCGGTCCCAACCGCCCGTGACGTTGCCGCCAGCAATGCCGTCAGGGTGTTTCTGCCGCGTGTAGGTCGTCTTTATGCGCCCGTAGTTAAGCTGCACGACTTCCACTGGCACCCCAGCGCTGGCGCTCTGTGCATAGTCGGCGATGATCACTTCCTCTAGGACGACTTCGTAGTACTTGAGCTTATCGCCACCAGCACGACAGAGCACGAGCTTCACCTCCTTCAGGTGCTGCCCGGCACAGCTAGCCTCCAGCAGCTTGCAGCTAGCACTGTCCAGGTATTTGGTGAAGGTAAAGTTGGTGAGCGTGGTGCGGCCTGATGATGCGCCGCCCGCTGAGCTTGCGGTGGCAGAGGTACTCTGGTTTGCACCGAACTTGTAGCCGATGATTTCGATCCAGTTGGGGTACTGCTCGTCCAGCGCTTCGCCAGTGATTTCCGCGATTTGAATATAGGCATCGAAAGCCATGCTTACCTCTCCTTGGTAAAGATTGGGCTGATAACGACGATGTTCCGACATCGCCGCCCTGAGGTTGCTCCTGAAGAAAGCTGCGAAGTTTGCCGAGAGCCTCCAGGCCCGATTGACACTAGCTCCCTGTGTCTAGCGCTGCAACAGCAAACATTCTAACGGGATCTATTTGGGAAATTTCCTACAATTTTGATGAAGATGCAGGCTTGATCACGTAAATGAATGCTTCACCCTCACATTCAGGGCTGCCTACAAATTCGCCAGCATCCGACGCACGATGAAGCCATGCACCTGGCCAACCGGCAGCATGTATAGCCGGCCAAAGGCGTTGAAACACCGCACCGACGTGGTCACTTTCAAGCGCAGCCCAGCCACCTCCATGCAGACCATCACCGCCAAGTGCGTATCACGCGAGGTCAGCACCAGTTGCTGGTCGCTGATGGCCTCGACGGTGAAGAAGTCCAGATGCTCACCTATAGCCGGCACATGCCCTGGGTCGCGGGGAGAGAAGCCATGGATATCGGCGACATTGAAACGACGCGAGATGAAGTCACGAATGCGGAAGGCCCTGGCCAGCCAGCCTGGGACATCCGAGGTCATGGCGCAGTAGGCTTGCAGGGCGGTCATCGGGGCAGTGAGCTGTACGCTGGCACTGTGGAGAAAATCGAGGTCGGCCTGGGCGGCGACCAATTGGGCGGACATGAGCAACTCCCTTGTCATGTTTCGCCCACAGCATATCAACAGCGCGAGTTGGATGGCACGGGCTTCGCCCGTGTTCGCGGCGGTTCGACGCCTCGACAAGCCCGCTCCCACAGGGTCCGCACCAGGGCTCGGCAATTGGGCAAGGCAGTTGCCCCAACTTACGCCCGAAACTGACCAAGGCTGGCGCGCAACTGGGCCGCCAGATCATCCAGCACCTTGCTGCTGGCCGTGGTCTGCATCACCACCTCAGCCGAGCGCTCGGCCTGGGCATGGATGTTTTCCACCCTCCCACGCACCGCCTGTGCACCATGGGCTTGCTGCTCGGCAGCCCGGGTCGCCACGCCGATGGCAGCATGCACCTGCTCCACGGCGGCCTGTACCGACTGCTGGCGACGCTCGTTGTCACGCAGCACCAGCAGCCCTTCACTGGCCTTGAGCCCGGCCTGGCTGATGGTCGCCACTGCTTCCTTGGCACCCTTCTGCAGCGCGGCAATATGCGCTTGGATATCACCGGTAGAGCTTTGGGTTTTGCTCGCCAGCGCCCGCACCTCATCGGCCACTACAGCAAACCCGCGACCCGTCTCGCCAGCGCGTGCCGCTTCGATTGCAGCGTTGAGGGCCAGCAGGTTGGTCTGTTCGGCGATGCCATGGATGACTGTCAGCACCACTTCAATCTGCTCGCTCTGCTTGGCCAGGCGCTCGATCACCTGCGAGCCAGTTTCCACCTGGCCGGCAAGGTTCTCGATCAGGCTTGCCAGTTGCGTCGAGGAACGACTGTTCTCATCGGTCGCCTGGCGAATGTCCACGACCTGCTGCAACGCCGCCTGCATGGCATGGCTTTCAGCCTGGGCCTCGTCGGCCATGCTCGACAGATCGCGCAGGCTGGCGGCCACTTCGTCACGCTGCAACGCCGCCGCGGCATCGGCGCCGGCATTGCGCTGGGCCATGGTGCCGATCTCGACACCGGTGCGCTGGGCCACCTCACCGGCCTCGCGGACGATGGGCTGTAGTTTGTCGACAAAGCGGTTGACCGCCGAAGCCATGTCGCCAATCTCGTCACGGCTGTCGAGGGGCACCCGCTTGGTCAAGTCGCCCTCCCCGGCCGCCAGGTCATTGAGGGCAGTGATCAACAGGCGCAACTTGCTCAACACCCGGCGCCCCAGTACCACGGCCACCACCAACAGCACGCCCAGCCCCACCACGACCAAACCTAGGCCAATGCGCCAGCGCAGCTCGGCCGCCGCCTCGCGCACGCTCTGTGCGGTGTTGGCTTGCATGGCACTGGCGCTGGCCTGCGCGGTTTCCAGGCGCTCGCGAAGGGCCTTGCCGCTATCGGCCGCCGCAGCGCCGAGGCTGTCGCCCACCAGTTGCTCGCCACTGGCGATCAAAGCGCTGAAGCGCTGGTCGAGCGCTTTGAGCTCTTGGTCAACGCCCGCCGTTGAAACGCCCATCAGCACTTTGCCTATCTCGGCACCGTTGGGGTTGATGGAGGCTTCGACGTAATACACCGCCGGGTCGCGGCGTGCCGCCTCCAGCACCTTGTCCAGTGCCCGCTCGCCCTGGCCCTTTTCGATCAAGGCCTGGTTGATCGGGTTCTGCCGGTTCAGATACCGGGTCAGGTGCTGGCCCTGAGCATCGTCGTAGATCACGAAGAGAACATTGGGGTTGCGCTGGGCGCGGCGGGCGAACTCGGAAAGCACCGGTACATCGTTGTCCCAGATCGCCCGTGGGGCCACCGAGGCCAGCAGCTCAGCCATATCGTTGGCCGAATCCTTGAGGTTTTTTTCCAAGGTGGCACGCAGTTGTCGCTGCTCGTCCTGCAAGCGTGTGGAAAGCCCCGCGCTCAAGCGCTGGCGGGTGCTGCTGGAAAGGCTCTGCAGCCCGGTGCGCACGTCTTCTCCTGCCTGCTCCAGTTCGTTGGCGAGCTGGCGGCTGTCATGGCCCAGACGCTCGCCCAGGTCAGCCTCCAAGGCCGTAACGGTGCTTCGGGCCAGCGCAACGGCAACCAGTACCTGCACCAAAAGGGCGATACCAAGGGCAACAAACACAGGCCGCAAGAGGCGGCTTCGTAACAATGAAAGGATTGCAGACACGGTGTAACCCTCGTGTTTTCTGGCGCCACTACTTTGATGGCATCTACAGAGACTTCTTACAGCAAGGGTTGTGCCGCAGGCAGCGGGGAGATACGCCAAGGTCTAGGAGGCCGACCAATCGTGTATCCAAATGAAAACGCCGCGCTCCTTTTCAGGAGCGCGGCGTTGGCTCAACCTGGATGAGGATCAGGCGAACGGATGGCGCAGAACGATGGTTTCGTTGCGGTCAGGGCCGGTCGAAATGATATCGATCGGGGCGCCTACCAGCTCTTCGATACGCTTGATGTAGTTACGCGCAGCTTGCGGCAGCTCTTCCAGGGTTTTCACGCCCAAGGTCGATTCGCTCCAGCCCGGCATCTCTTCGTACACCGGCTCCAGGCCGATGTAGCTGTCAGCATCGGACGGGGCATCGATGACGGCACCGTTCTCGTTTTTGTAGCCAACGCAGATGTTGATGGTTTCCAGGCCGTCGAGCACGTCCAGCTTGGTCAGGCAGATGCCCGAAATGCTGTTGACGTCGATGGCGCGGCGCAGGATGACGGCGTCGAACCAGCCGCAACGGCGAGCACGGCCAGTGGTCGAACCAAACTCATGGCCACGCTTGGCCAGGGTGGCACCGGTTTCGTCGAACAATTCAGTCGGGAACGGGCCGGAACCCACGCGAGTGGTGTAGGCCTTGGTGATGCCCAGGATGTAGTCCAGGTACATCGGGCCAACGCCGGAACCGGTGGAGATGCCACCTGCAGTGGTGTTGGAGCTGGTCACGTACGGGTAGGTACCGTGGTCGATGTCCAGCAGCGAACCCTGAGCACCCTCGAACATGATGTCCTTGCCGGCGCGGCGCAGGTTGTGCAGCTCGGCGGTGACGTCGAGCATCATCGGTTTGAGCTGTTCGGCATAGGCCATGCACTCGTCCAGGGTCTGCTGGAAGTCGATTGCCGGCTCTTTGTAGTAGTTCACCAACTGGAAGTTATGGTAGTCCAGCAGCTCACCCAGCTTGGCGGCGAAGCGCTCGCGGTGGAACAGGTCGCCAACGCGCAGGCCGCGACGAGCAACCTTGTCTTCATAGGCTGGGCCGATACCGCGGCCGGTGGTGCCGATCTTGGCTTCGCCACGGGCTTTTTCACGGGCCTGGTCCAGGGCCACGTGGTACGACAGAATCAGCGGGGCTGCCGGAGAGATACGCAGGCGCTCGCGCACCGGTACGCCTTTCTCTTCCAGCTTGGTGATTTCACGCATCAAAGCGTCTGGAGCAACGACTACGCCGTTGCCGATCAGGCACTGGACGCCTTCACGCAGGATGCCCGAGGGAATCAGGTGCAGAACGGTTTTTTCACCGTTGATCACCAGGGTGTGGCCAGCGTTGTGGCCGCCCTGGTAGCGCACTACAGCGGCAGCATGTTCGGTCAGCAGATCGACGATCTTGCCTTTGCCCTCATCACCCCACTGGGTGCCCAGGACGACGACATTCTTACCCATTACATTGGTCCTCATTCACGCAAACTTGGTTGCCGGCCTACTGCCGACGCAGAAACTCACTGGGTCAGCGGCAGAACCTGCCAGCGCCCGTCTTGCTGAATCAATTGCCGATCACAATCCGCCTCGAGAGCAGCACTCAACGGCTGGCCAGGCAGAGCCTGGACCACACGCTGGCCCTCGCTGCGCAACTGGCAGACCTGCTGCCAGAGGGCCGCGTCGCCACTGTCCGGCATCCAGATGCCGCCAGTTGGCAATACGACCTCCGCTCGCCCCAGTGTGACCAGGGTCTTCAAATCCGTGGAGAAACCGGTAGCCGGACGCGCCCGGCCAAAGTCGGCCCCGATGTCATCGTAGCGCCCACCCTGAGCGATCGATTGACCCTCGCCCGGCACGAATACAGCGAACACCACACCGGTGTGGTAGTTGTATCCGCGCAGCTCGCCAAGGTCGAAGTACAGCGGCAGCTGCGGGTAGCGCGCGGCCAGGCGGTCAGCGATCGCCAGCAGGTCGTCCAACGCAGCCAGCACGCTGGCTGGGGCACGGCCCAAGCGCACACGGGCTTCGGCCAGCACTTCACGACCACCGCACAGCTCGACCAGAGCGCGCAGCATGCTGCCCAGATCCTTGGGCAGGTCGGCAGTCAGCGCCTGCACTTCATCGACCGACTTGCGCTGCAGGGCGTCGAACAGTTGCTGCTCGACTGCACCCGACAGGCCAGCCGCACGCGCCAGGCCGCGGTAGATACCGACGTGACCCAGGTCCATGTGCACATCGGCCACATCGGCCAGTTGCAGCGTGGCGAGCATCAGGCTGATGACTTCGACGTCGCTGGTAGGGCTGGCGTCGCCGTACAACTCGGCACCCAGCTGGATTGGGCTGCGCGAGGTGGACAGGGCGCGGGGCTGGGCGTGCAGCACGCTGCCTGCGTAGCACAGCCGGCTCGGGCCTTCACGTCGCAGGGTGTGGGCGTCGATGCGCGCAACCTGCGGGGTGAAGTCGGCGCGGAAGCCCATCAGGCGGCCCGACTGCGGGTCGACCACCTTGAAGGTGCGCTGATCCAGGTCCTGGCCGGCGCCGGTCAGCAGCGACTCCAGGTACTCGATATGCGGGGTGACGACCAGCTCGTAGCCCCAACTCTGGAACAGGTCCAACACCTGGCGGCGCGCGATCTCGATACGCGCAGCCTCAGGTGGCAGTACTTCCTCGATGCCATCTGGCAGCAGCCAGCGGTCTACCGTTGCCATTACGCCATTTCCCCTCTGGTCCGGGCGGCTCGCCAGCTGGCTAGCCGTCAGTAAAGCTGGTATCGCGCACAGCAGCGGGCAGCACTGATCCCAGCGCAGCCACCGTACCCGATACCCTCGAATTGCCTTGCGAGCTGACCAAACCGTCAACTGGCGCTAGGCCAATCAACCTTGCAGACGCAAAAAAGCCGGGAAATTTCCCGGCTGCCGCATCATACACCCCTTTTCATTCAGGATGCACCCCGCCTGGTGTTTTAGCTGCCAGGCGGGGTGCCGCTGGATGAAGATCAGGGCCTGAGCATCAAGGCTTGCTCTTGTCCAGGAAGCGGAAGAACTCGTTCTTCGCGTCCAGAACCAGCACGTCGCTCTTGCTGGAGAAGCTTTCACGGTAGGCCTGCAGGCTACGGTAGAACGCGTAGAAATCAGCGTCCTGGGTGTAGGCCTTGGCATAAATGGCGGCCGCCTGGGCGTCGCCGTCACCGCGGGTCTCTTCCGCTTCGCGATAGGCTTCGGCCAGCAACACACGGCGCTGGCGGTCGGCATCGGCGCGAATACCTTCGGCCAACTCGTTACCCTTGGCACGGTGTTCGCGGGCTTCACGCTCACGCTCGGTGCTCATGCGGTCGAACACGCTGCGGTTGACTTCTTTGGGCAGGTCGATGGCCTTGACGCGTACGTCGACGACCTCGATACCCAGCTCCTTATTGGCCATGCGGTTCAGCGATGCAGTGATGTCAGCCATCAGCGCATCGCGCTCACCCGAAACCACCTCGTGCAGGGTACGCTTACCGAACTGGTCACGCAGGCCGCTTTCCAGGCGACGCGACAGACGCTCGTCGGCAATCTGTTTCATGCCGGAAGTAGCGGTATAGAAGCGCTCGGCATCCTTGACGCGCCACTTGGCGTAGGCGTCGACCATCACCGCTTTCTTCTCCAGGGTCAGGAACCGCTGGGTCGGTGCGTCGAGGGTCATCAGGCGTGCATCGAACTTACGCACCTGGTTCACGTACGGGATCTTCACGTGCAGGCCAGGCTGGACATCGGCCTGTACCACCTTACCGAAGCGCAGCAGCACTGCCCGCTCGGTCTGGGACACGATGTAGAAGCTGTTCCAGGCCACGATAGCCAGTACCACTACGGCAATCAGGGCGATCAGCGATCGGTTGCTCATCAGCGGCTCTCCCTAGTGCGCAGCGGCTGCTGTTGCTGTTGCAGGTCTTGCGCCGTACGCGCGGCCGCATCGTTGGCCGACGGGCTGACGCTGCTGCCCGGGGTGGCGGCTTTGCGGCTACCTTCGACCATTTTGTCCAGCGGCAGATAGAGCAGGTTGTTCTGCCCATCCTTGGCCGTGACCAGGACCTTGCTCGAATTGCTGTAGACCTCTTGCATGGTCTCCAGGTACAAGCGCTGACGGGTCACGTCAGGGGCCTTGCGGTACTCGCCGACCAGTTTGGTGAAGCGGTCGGCCTCACCCTTGGCACGGGCGATGACCTCATCGCGGTAGCCGTTGGCGTCCTCGATGATGCGCTGCGCCTGACCGCGGGCTTCGGGCACCACGCCGTTGGCGTAGGACTCGGCCTGGTTGCGGGCACGCTGCTCGTCTTCGCGGGCGCGGATCACGTCATCGAAGGCTTCCTGCACTTCACGCGGGGCTGCCGCGCTCTGTACGTTGACCTGGGTGACGGTGATACCGGTGCGGTAGTTGTCGAGGAAGCGCTGCAGGCGTTCGCGGATATCCACGGCCATCTGCTCACGACCCTCGGTCAGCACCTGGTCCATCGAGGTGGAACCCACCACATGGCGCAGGGCACTGTCGGTCGCATGCTGCAGGCTGACCTCAGGCTGGTCGACGTTGAGCACGAAATCCTTCAGGTTGCTGATCTTGTACTGGACGGTCAGCGGCACCTCGACGATGTTCTCGTCTTCGGTGAGCATCTGCCCCTGCTTGGTGTAGGCACGCTCGCGCGTGACGTTTTCCATGTATTTGCGATCGATTGGCGGGAAGTAGATGTTCAGGCCGGGACCGACCGTCTCATAGTACTTGCCGAAGCGCAGCACCACGGCCTGCTCCTGCTCGTCGACCACGTACACGGCGCTGTACAGCCAGATTGCAGCAAGCACCGCCAGGCCGATGCCCAGCAGGCCGAAGCCACCACCCTTGCCGACATTGCGGTCACCGCCGCCACGTTTCTTGCCACTGCCGAACATACCGTTGAGGCTGTCCTGCAGCTTGCGGAAGGCCTCGTCCAGATCCGGTGGACCCTTCTTGTCGCCACCACCGCCGCCACCGCGACGGCCGCCCCAGGGATCCTGATTGTTCGAGTTGCCACCCGGCTCGTTCCAAGCCATAGCGCTCTCCATCTGATAAAGCAAAGACGCGCCCACGGCGCGCCGTCCAATGCTACAGAATGCCTGCCACTGCTGCCCGACGACCTCACCGGGCATTTATTGCAAAGTGTGTTGCTCGACAAACACTTGCGGCTCCATGCCTTCCCGACTGACCAGGCGATTCAATTCGACCCTGGGCAGACGAACACTCAGCAGACTGCGCCCTTCTTCGTCATGCTCTTCACTTTGCACGGCACCCAAGGCAAAGAATTGCGCGCGCAAGCGGGCAAAACGCTGCTCAAGACACAGGGTACCGACAAACAGATCATCCCCCAGCAACTCGGCAATCGCCTGGCCGACAAGCTCCAGGCCACGTCCATCTCGTGCAGATACCCAGACCCGCTGCGGCTTGCCATCGGCATCGCGTTGAATCTGCGGCTCGACATCTTCAAGCAGGTCGAGTTTGTTATAGACCTCGAGTATCGGCAAGCCTTCGGCACCGATCTCTCCCAACACGGCCAGCACCTGCTCGATCTGCTCCATGCGCTCAGGCTCATGGGCGTCGATCACGTGCACCAGCAGATCGGAGTTGCTCGACTCTTCGAGCGTAGCCCGAAATGCCTCAACCAGCTTGTGCGGCAGGTGGCGAATGAAGCCCACGGTGTCGGCCAGCACGATCGGGCCCAGGTCGGCCAATTGCAGCCGGCGCAGGGTCGGGTCCAGGGTGGCGAACAACTGGTCGGCCGCGTATACCGCTGATTCGGTCAGCGCATTGAACAAGGTGGACTTGCCGGCGTTGGTGTAGCCAACCAGCGATACCGAAGGAATGTCCGCACGCTTGCGGCCGCGACGGGCCTGCTCACGCTGGCTGCGCACCTTCTCTAGGCGCCCCTTGATCTGGCGGATACGCACCCGCAGCAGACGGCGGTCGGTTTCCAGCTGGGTTTCACCCGGCCCGCGCAGGCCAATACCACCCTTTTGCCGCTCCAGGTGAGTCCAGCCGCGTACAAGCCGCGTGCTCATGTGATCAAGCTGTGCCAGTTCGACCTGCAGCTTGCCTTCATGGGTACGCGCCCGCTGGGCGAAGATGTCGAGAATCAGCCCGGTGCGGTCAAGCACGCGACACTCGAAGACGCGTTCGAGGTTACGTTCCTGACTGGGCGTGAGGGTGTGATTGAAAATCACCAGGTCTACCTGTTCGGCTTTGACCAGGTCGCGCAATTCCTCGACCTTGCCGCTGCCAATCAGGTATTTGGCCGTAGGCTGATGCCTGGCTACCGTGGCCAAGGAGACGATGTCGGCTCCGGCCGATAATGCCAGTTCCTGAAACTCCTGCGGGTCTTCGCGCGCCTCAGGGTTCTGACCTTCCAAGTGAACGAGCAACGCCCGCTCACCACCACCGTGGCGCTCAAAGAACAATGCAGGCTCCTATCAGGCGTTGCCTGGCTCGCTGTCGCCGTGTTCGGAATCGGACGGGCTTGGCAGGCGAACCGGACGAGCAGGGACGACGGTCGAAATGGCGTGCTTGTAGACCATCTGGCTGACAGTGTTCTTCAGCAGTACCACGAACTGGTCAAAAGATTCGATCGAGCCCTGCAGCTTGATCCCGTTGACCAGGTAGATCGAAACCGGGACCTTTTCTTTTCTCAGTTGATTCAAGTAAGGGTCTTGTAGCGAATGCCCTTTTGACATATGCCGCACTCCTGTAAGGATAAATATTGGAAAATCACAAAAATCGATAAGTTCAGGCCGCCCCTTCGCAAGAATAGACGGCTATCAGCAGGGACTCAGCTCAATATGGAGACGGCCCCAAGGTATTTCAAGGTGCGGGACAGATTGTCGCAGGCCAGGCTGTCGAGCCAGTGCACGTCAGGCCAGCCACGCAGCCAGGTGAACTGCCGCTTGGCCAGCTGTCGAGTAGCGATGATACCGCGTTCGCGCATCTCATTCTCAGTCAGCTTGCCGTCCAGGTAATCCCAGACCTGTCGATACCCTACAGCCCGTATAGACGGCAGCCCGGCGTGCAAGTCACTTCTGGCCCGCAGCGATCGGACCTCGTCGACGAAGCCCTGTTCCAACATTTGCGAAAATCGTAACGCAATTCGTTTGTGCAGAATGTGACGGTCAGCCGGGGCGATCGCCAAACTCGCGACAGTATAGGGCAAATGCCCGCCAGCGCCTGCGTCTGCGGCGCTACTTTCAGCGAATTGACGCTGGCGGTGAGCGGTCATGCTCTGGCCGCTGACCCGATAAACTTCCAGCGCTCTGATAAGCCGCTGCGGGTCGTTGGGGTGGATACGCGCTGCCGACTCCGGGTCCACCAGTGCCAGTTGCCGGTGCAGCTCAACCAAGCCCAGCGCCTGGGCCTCGGCCTCAAGGGCCGCGCGCACAGCAGCATCGGCCGCCGGCATGTCCGCCAGGCCTTCGATCAACGCCTTGTAATAGAGCATGGTGCCGCCCACCAGCAGCGGGATTTTGCCGCGCGCGCTGATGTCGGCCATCGCCTCCAAGGCGTCAGTGCGAAACTGAGCGGCCGAATAGCTTTCGGCCGGGTCGCGGATATCGATCAAACGATGCGGATAGGCCGCCAAGGTTTCTTTGGAAGGCTTGGCCGAACCGATGTCCAGGCCGCGGTACACCAGCGCCGAGTCGACGCTGATCAGCTCGCAAGGCAGCACTTTGGTCAGCTCGATGGCAAGGTCGGTCTTGCCGGCAGCCGTCGGGCCCATGAGAAAGATTGCAGGTGGCTTGCCGCTCATGTCATCGACCGCGCAGGAAAAGTTTGTCCAGATCGTCCAGGCCCATCTGGGTCCAGGTCGGACGACCATGGTTGCACTGACCGCTGCGCTCGGTGTTTTCCATGTCGCGCAGCAGGGCATTCATCTCGGGGATTGCCAGGCGCCGGTTGGCACGCACCGCGCCGTGGCACGCCATAGTACCGAGCAACTCGTTGAGATGCGCCTGGATTCGGTCGCTGGTGCCGTACTCCATCAGGTCGGCGAGCACGTCTTGCACCAGGCGATTGGCCTCGGCCTGCTTGAGCAGTGCTGGGATCTGGCGGATCGCCAGGGTTTCTGGCCCCAGCCGCTGCAGCTCGAAGCCCAAGCGCTGAAACCACTGGCCGTGTTCCTCGGCGCAATCAGCCTCGCGCTGGCTCAACGCCAGGGTTTCCGGCACGAGCAGTGGCTGGCCACTGAGCCCTTCGCTGGCCATCGCCACCTTCAAGCGTTCGTACATGATTCGCTCATGGGCCGCATGCATATCCACCAGCACTAGCCCTACGGCGTTTTCGGCCAGGATGTAGATACCCTTGAGCTGTGCCAGGGCGTAGCCAAGGGGCGGGATGTCGCCCTGGCTTTCTGGCAACCCCGTGGATGCTGGCGCAGCATCGTTGAGTGGCTTGAAGAACTCCCGATAGACCGCCTGGGCTTCGGCGGCAGGCAATGGCTGCGAGGGGCGCGGGGTGTACTGGTACTGATAACCTGCGCCACTGCCGCCATTGGAAATGCCATGCTGCGGCGCCTGCGGCTGCTCGAGCACAGGCGAGGCCAAGCGCATTTCACCCTGGGGGCCGAACTCGCCGGCTTGCTGCCCGGTCGCTCGGGCCTGGTCGGGAACAGCGGCTGGGGCGGCCAGCTGGTCTTCTGGACGTACGTCAGCCAGGGCCCGGTGCAGTGTGCCGTAGAGAAAGTCATGCACCGAACGGCCTTCGCGAAAGCGCACTTCGTGCTTGGTCGGGTGCACATTGACGTCGACGCCGTTGGGCTCTAGTTCCAGGAACAGCACGAAAGTCGGGTGCCGACCGTTGAACAGTACATCCCGGTAGGCCTGCCGCACGGCGTGGGCGACCAGTTTGTCCCGCACCGCGCGGCCATTGACGAAGAAATACTGAAGGTCCGCCTGGCTGCGCGAGAACGTCGGCAGGCCAACCCAGCCCCACAGGCGCAAGCCATTGCGCTCGACATCGATCGGCAGCGCCTGCTCCATGAACCCCGGGCCACATATGGCACCAACCCTTCGCGCACGGGCGGTTTCATCATGGGCCTCATGCAGGCTGAGAATACTCTTGCCGTTATGGCGCAGATGAAAGCCTACATCGAAGCGGGCCAGAGCCAGGCGCCGGATGACTTCCTGCAGGTGATCGAATTCGGTCTTTTCGGCCTTGAGAAACTTGCGCCGGGCCGGGGTATTGAAGAACAGGTCGCGCACCTCGACCGAGGTGCCGACTGGGTGCGCAGCGGGCTGCACACGGGGTGTCATGTCACGGCCTTCGGTCTCGACCTGCCAGGCTTCACCTGCACTGGCGGTGCGCGACGTCAGGGTCAGCCGCGCCACCGAACTGATCGAGGCCAGCGCCTCGCCTCGGAAACCCAGACTCAAAACGCCTTCAAGATCTTCGAGTTCGCGAATCTTGCTGGTGGCGTGACGGGCCAAGGCCAGGGGCAAGTCATCTGCGGAAATACCGCTGCCATCGTCGCGCACACGCAGCAACTTCACCCCGCCCTGCTCGACCTCAACATCGATGCGACGAGCCCCGGAGTCCAGGCTGTTTTCCAAAAGCTCCTTGGCCACCGACGCTGGCCGCTCGACCACCTCACCTGCGGCAATCTGGTTGGCCAGCCGCGGGCTTAGCAGCTGTATGCGCGAGCCGCCACTCATTGTGCGGCCAGCGTGGTAGCAGGAATGTCGAGTTGCTGGCCAACCTTGAGCTCATCGCTCTTGAGGTTGTTGGTGCTGCGCAGGCTGGTCACGCTGACTTGATAGCGCACAGCGAGCATCGCCAGGGTTT